>JAICHT010000084.1 GCA_025924755.1 Chitinophagaceae bacterium
AAACGTTTTCCATTTCATTTTCCGCATCGTTTTTGAAAGCACTTTTTATTGCCGTAGAATAATCGGTAACCGGGTATAAAGCAGCCGGGTACGGATCAACGCCAAGATTTTGAAGTTCTACTAATTTCTCCCGCCTGATGATTTCCTGCTCTGATAAATGCGTTGGTTGCATAATATAAATCTTGTAGCGCAAAAATAAGTCTTGCTACCCAAAAGGTCAGCGAAGGGATTATAAAGATTGCTATTAATACAATTGAATTTTTTCTGGCAGGCATTTTGAAAAAAGAATGGAAACATATCTCATGCTCAAATCATTTCTTGCCGGAATACTACTTACTGTGGGACTTTTTTCCTGCGACACCTTATCGAAACTGCCAACCGGCATTGGCTCCGGCACTCCTATAACAGAAGCAGATGCCGCACAAGGCATACGCGAAGCACTGGACCAGGGAGTAAGTAAAGGTATTAGCCTGTTAAATAAAGAAGATGGATTTTTTGGTAACGAAGCTTATAAATTGTTTTTACCGGCAGATGCACAGAAGATTGCTGCTACGCTGCGTACTTTAGGTATGGGCAGCCTGGTAGACAGAACCGTATTGCAGATAAACCGCGCAGCCGAAGATGCCGTAGGTTCGGCACGACCCATTTTTGTAAACGCCATCAAGCAAATGACCATTACCGATGCGATCAATATTATAAAAGGAGGAAACAATTCAGCCACGCAATTTTTTAAACAAAAAACTACCGACCAGTTAGTAGCGGCTTTTTCGCCTATTATCAAAAGCTCGCTGGAAAAATTTAGCGCCACTAAATATTATAGTGATATGATTAATACCTATAACGGCTTTCCTACTACTATAAAAAAATTAAATCCCGATTTGGAATCCTATGTAGTAAATAAAGCGGTAGATGCGTTATTTGACCAGATAGGAAAAGAAGAAGCCGATATCCGTGCTAACCCGGCAGCCCGTACTACTGAGATATTAAAGAAAGTATTTAGCCAGGCCGGCAAGGGGTAATAATACCATCCTTCTTATATTTAAAGTGCAGCAATTACTGCACTTTTTTAGTGCCATATACTCTCAAACCATATTAAAGCTATAATCGCCTTTCAACCCTTATAAATACCACTGGTAACAATCACTGGTTAAACTGTAACTTTTAGGCATTTACCTTCGTCATACGAAGCACTTCGTTTACCACTAAACTTATAAACTTATTTGTATGAAAAAGATTCTTCTCGTAACCACTGTTTGCTTAATAGCTTTTATAACCGTTCAGGCACAGCGTAATAAAGAAACGCTTGAAGGAAATGGAAAATTGATAACAAGGGATGTGGCCGTATCTTCCTTTGATGCTTTAAAAGCCAGCGGCGTTTATGAACTGCAATTGATACAAGGCGATAAAGAAGCCGTAAAAATAGAAGCGGATGAAAACCTGCAGGATTTATTTACCGTACGCAACGAAGGCACAAAACTGGTAATTGATATGAAGAAGATGGAAAACAAAAACCTGAACTCAAAAAACAAAATGCGGGTGTATGTTACCTTTCGCAAACTGAGGAGTATGGACCTAAGCATGGTAGGCAATATTTCTGCACAGGGCCAGTTATCCTTTGACGATCTGGATATCAAAAATAAAAGCGTCGGGCATTTAGATCTAAAATTAACTGCCACTAAATTAAATCTTGAAAACACCAGTGTGGGTAATGTAACACTTAATGGTAAAGCTCAGAATGTCATTTTAAAAAACAGTGGGGTAGGCAGCATTCAGGCAGGTAACTTTATTGTACAGACAATGAATATTGAAAATACCGGCGTCGGATCGGCTGAAGTAAATGCAGCGAAAGAATTAAAAGTAAAAGATTCTTTTTTAGGAAAAGTAAAAAACAGAGGCACTGCTCCTGTGCATAAAAATAACAGGGAAGTTATTTGATTGCAATAAAATGCCTACAACTGATAGTGCCTCCGTTATAAATATTGCTAAAACATGAGTTTATCTTTTATCAAGAGCAAGTACTAGCATACTTACCCTTGATGGTAAGTATTAGGGGAAAGAAGTAGCGTATACGTGAAAACAGCCTTAATACGCTACTTGTTTTAGGGTTCAACATGTTGAAGGTGTTTCGCTTTAAAAAAATTAAAGTGGTATGTATTTATACATCGTGCCGTCTTGGTGCCATGCATAGATACTGCCATTTAAAACAGCCATTTGATAAGCCTCTATTCCATTGGTATCCGGAGTAAAAGTCGATGCCATATCTTTCCACTTGTCTGTTGCCGGATCGTATTCATAAAAGTATTGAGCGAATAATAGATACCCTTTATTATTTAAAACAGCACTTGGCGCATTCGCCACTCCCATAAAAGAAGGGTTGTCTGATAGCCTGGTAGTGGTATTTGTTGCCGGATCAAAGCGGTAGGTTGTATTAAAATAAGTGGCACCAGAACTTGGAGAAGAACCGCCCGTTATGTAAGCGTAATTGCCAATAGTAAAGCACGATGCCCCTTGAACTTCAGGAAAATTAGTAGTGGCGGTAAACCAACCGTTCAACTGCGGTTCATATTTTTTTAAAATTCCTTTGTCGTATGCCGGCTGTCCTGCATAGAACGCATTGTTTACTGTTAAGAAAACAGGTAAGATACTGCCCATACTAGAAGGAGAAGAAGGAGTAGGAAGTGCTTTCCAAGTGTGGGTGGCCGGATCAAATGACCAAACATCATTAAAAGTACCACCCCAGAAGCCAAAACCCATATAGGAAATTCCATTCAAAAATACACATGCACCCTGCTGACGGCCATACATATTGGATGGAATAGACGGTCCTTGCGACCATTGATTGGAAGAGGGATCAAAAACCCAGAAGTCTCTATTTGCTTGCTGGTCACCACCAAATACACCCAATCCAAAATAGATTTTATTGTTCCAAACAAAGGATACACCATCCTGAAGACGGCCCTTTAGCCCATAATCGCTCACTTTTACCCACGTATTTGTTACGGTAAAATCACTTGAAGCAGTTAAAGTAGTGCTATCAAATGAAACAGTAATCTTACCAGCAGTGGCATTATCGGGGACCGTAAATATAATTTCGCTTGCATTGTTGCTGGTAATGGTGCAGGCCACATTATTCAATAGTACCGTAGGGTTAATACCAAAGCTACCTGTGAGTGTAACAGCTGTTTTTGCCGGGCCGCTTTGTGGAGAAAAGCCAGATAAAGAAAAACTGCCTTGTGTAATACCTACTGTAATAGAAGGCACAGTTGGTACGGTAGCAGAAATAACAATTTCACCTGTTCTACTGTTTGCAGTGGAATTGGCGCTAATAGTAAGTGCAACTTTAGTGGTGCCAGAATCACCGGAAGCTTTGTCTGCTGCTATCCAAGGAGAAGTAGGGGAAGCAGCAAGATTCCACTTGATATTTGAAGTAATAACAATTGAATCTGTTTGACTACCAGGACCTACCTGTAAAGATGTTGTATCGACAGTAATAAAAGGAGCAGTTCCTTGTTGTGTAATTTTAACTACCACAGGCGAAACACCGGCGCCTTTAAAGGAAATTTCAGCAGTTCTTGATTGTGTTCCTTTATTTCCATCCACAGAGAAAACAAGCTTCGTATCACCAGAGTTTCCCGAATTCACGTTGGTTCGTATCCAAGTTGGCAAGTTTTCAACCGTCCAGGCTACATTTGAATTAAGTATAACGGAGTCCTGTCCACCGCCAGGGTTTACTTGGATGTTTTGTTTATCTAATGAAATAATGGGAAGTTGATCATTATGGTCTCTTTGGCAAGAAGAGAGTGTAATAAGGGCAAATAAGGATAATAAGAAAGGTAAGGATAATTTCATAGGAATGTTTGTAATAATCAGGACTAATATAAAATGTTAGAATGACTTTTGCAATGGTATGCGATCATAGTATTTCTACAATACCGCTGGTGAATAAGTTTGAGCAGCAGTAATTCAGACCAGCTTTTTTATACCTCCAATTATAAATGCTACCATCTCTACTAATGACACAGGCAAATCAAAACATTCTTCTTATTCACTTTGGTATTATTGCTTAGTTTTAAAACTTTAAAATAAAAACTATTCAAACAGGATCAGATGAATGTACGAGGCGTTACTTTTTTAATAGGTCTTACCTGGCTTTTTAATGCCGCACTGGCACAAACCAACCCGGGATCGCTGTTCAATCCACATGAATTATTTGCACAAAATTTCTATACTAAAAACGGTAATGAATTTCGTTTTGCCAATGGTGCTCCTGGCCCTCAATACTGGCAAAACCGTGCTGACTATACACTTCAGGCTACAATAGATACAATGGCCAATGTGCTAAATGGTTCGGAAACCATTCATTATACTAACAATAGCCCGGCTGCATTATTATCGCTCTGGCTACAGCTCGATCAAAACACCTATCGCAAGGATGCCCGTTCTAACTTTTATACAGCAGGTGCAAGCAAAGAACATACGGATGGTTACCAATTGGAGGTTGTAACTATTGAATACAAAGGCAAAATCTTAAAGGCAGATTATATTATCAATGATAGCCGGATGCAAATCCGGTTACCGAATGCGTTACCAGCTAAAGAAAAAATCAATATCCATATCAAATATCATTATGTCATTCCCGGAGTTTTTGGTGGCAGAACCGATTTCTTCTCTACAAAAAATGGAAAAATATACGAGATGGCGCAATGGTATCCGCGTATGTGTGTGTATGATGACCTGGAAGGATGGAGTACACTGCCCTACTTAGGCAGCGGCGAATTTTATTGTGAGTATGGCGATTTTGATTATACCGTTACCGTGCCCGAAGGGATGATAGTAGCCGGCAGTGGCGAACTGCAAAATGAAAAAGAAGTATTGACAGCAAAGCAAATTGAAAGATTGGCTGCTGCCCGAAAGAGTGATAAAACACTGATGATCCGTTCGGGAAAAGAGGTGAATGATGATGCGGAAAAAAGTGGAAGCTCTAAAATGGTAAGCTGGCATTTTAAAATGTACAATACCCGCGATGTGGCTTTTGGCGCTTCTAAAGCCTATGTATGGGATGCGGCCAAAGTGAACTTACCCGATGGCAAAAAATGCCTGGCCATGTCAGTATACCCGATAGAGAGTGCCGGTGAAAATGCATGGGGAAGAGCTACAGAATATCTAAAAAAGTCCATTGAATATTTTTCTTCAAAATGGTTCGTATATCCCTACCCGGTAGCTGTTAACGAAGCAGGAATGGCAGGTGGTATGGAGTATCCAGGTATTGTGTTTGATGGTATTAATGACAAAGCCGGGGAACTGTATTGGGTGACGGCACACGAAATAGGGCACAACTGGTTTCCGATGATTGTGGGCAGCGATGAAAGGCGGTATCCATGGATGGATGAGGGCTTCAACACCTTTATAGATATATACGCCGCAGATGAATTTAATAAGGGGGAATATGCACCCAAACGGGATGGAGAATATGCGCCGGGAAAAGGAAATCCTTCCGATGAAATTATTCCGTTATTGCAGGATACAGCTGCACCTTCTATGATGGCAAGGGCTGATATGCTGCCTGAAAAATACCGCCACCCGCTTGCTTATTTTAAACCGGCTTTCGGTTTAGTATTGCTCCGTGAAGTGATTTTGGGACACGACCGGTTTGATTATGCTTTTAAAAAATATATAGAAAGATGGGCCTACAAACACCCGGCACCGGACGATTTTTTCAGAACGATAGATAATGAAGCAGGTGAAGATCTTTCGTGGTTTTGGAAAGAATGGTTTCAGAATAACTGGCAGTTGGATATGGCGGTTCAATCCGTTGCTTATACCAATAACGATGCAAAAAATGGAGTGGATATAACCCTTGCTAACTTGCAAAAGATGGCGATGCCTTTTACGCTTGAAGTGGTTTTTGCTGATGGTAGCAAACAAGATTTACAACTACCGGTTGAAACCTGGATGCAAAGCAATCTGCATACTATCCATTTATCCACCACACAAAACATTCAATCCGTAACTACCGACCCAGATAATATGTTGCCGGACAGTAACCGGAAAAATAATGTGTGGAAGAAATAGCGCTTGCGCTTTCAAGGATGATGATCTTTTGGTTCATCATCCTTGTGTTAATAGTATTGTTTGAATAGGGATCAATAATGTATAGTAATTGAAACATTATGGCCTAAAAGTCTTACCCGGCTTTTTTCTTCGATCGTAAAATACTCCAGTCCAGGTTTTCGGCTACTATCGTGTTATGCAATATGCCTAAACCTTCCAATTCCAATTCTATGTTATCACCTTCTTTCAGCCACTGCTCTTCATAGTTTTCATTGTTTAATTTTCTAGTGCCATTTAGTTCTAAAAAACAACCGGTGCCTACGGTACCGCTTCCTATTATATCGCCGGGGTACAGATCAACCCCATAGGAGGCCCGTTCTATCAGTTCTGCAAATGTCCAGTCCATATCGCCTATATTTCCCTCGCTTACCTGTATACCATTAACCTTACAGGTCATTTTCAGATTCCAGCTTAAGCCGGTATGGTTTTCTTTTGGCGGTATTTCAAATGGTTCTAACTCCTCCAGCGTTACGAGGTAAGGCCCTGTAGCGGTAGCAAAATCCTTTCCTTTTGCCGGCCCTAAGTTCAATAGCATTTCTTCTGTCTGCAGCTGCCGGGCACTAAAATCATTCATGATCATCAGGCCGCCAATATAGGCTGCGGCGTCTTCGGCTTTTATGTTTCTGCCATGTTTGCAAATAACAATAGCTGCTTCCAGTTCAAAATCCAGTTTTCTTAAATGGTCGGGCATACACCTTACTTCACCCGGACCGATAATGCTGTGATGATTGGTAAAATAAAAAACCGGGTATTCATCAAAAGCCGGGATCATTTCTGCCCCGCGGTTGCTGCGGGCAGTAGCTACATGCTGCCTGAAAGCATATCCGTCACGGCAGGAGGTGGGGTAAGGCACCGGCGCCAATAGCGTTACCGATTCCAGCGGAACACTTTTTTCCCTGCGGATCTTTCCTTCTTTTATTAATTCAATACTGCCTAACACCATCGGGTACACATCTTCCCAATAGGCTAAAAACATACTCATGGAAGAGGGCAGATCGGGGTGTAATACTTCCATATCATATACCCGTTCATCTACCACCAATGCTAACTGGTCCTGGCCATCCTTTAAATACGAGATCAGTTTCATACTACTATTTATTCAGATTCACTAAGTTAGAAATTAATTGTTCGTAAATTGATGGCTATGAGAAAAGGCTTTTTAGTATTGCTTGTTTTTATCACCTCATTTAAACCAAAAGAAGAAACCAAAAGCTGGATACGTATCAACCAGTTAGGCTACCCCACCCATAGTAAAAAAATAGCCGTTTGGTGCAGCAACGAAGCAACCAGTATATCCTTGTTCCAGTTATTCGATTCGGCTACGCATAAAATAGTTTTTACCTATACAGCCGGTAAACCTTATGGCGCTTACGGCCCTTTTACACAAACCTACCGGCTCAATTTTTCGGCTTATAAAAAGCCCGGTACTTACCGGTTAAAAGCAGGCAGCGGCATATCGCCTTATTTTAAAATTGATGATCATGTATATGATGGTACGGCTGATTTTTGCTTACGCTATATGCGTCAACAGCGCAGCGGCTTTAACCCGTTTTTAAAAGATAGCTGCCATACGCATGACGGCTATGTATTGTATGGAACAAATGCCGGCATTAAGGATAGTACCCATATAGATGTAGTGGGCGGCTGGCATGATGCTACCGATTATTTGCAGTATTCCACCACATCTGCCAATGCTACTTATCACTTGCTGGCAGCCTACCGCGATTTTCCCAACGTATTCACCGATGAAAAGGAAGCCAATGGATTAGATGGCAAAAATGGAAGAGCCGATATAGTGGATGAAGCGAAGTGGGGACTGGACTGGCTACTGAAAATGCATCCTCATAACGACTGGATGTTTAACCAAATTGCCGATGACCGCGACCATATATCGATGCGCATGCCGGCGCAAGACAGCCAGTATGGTAAAGGATATGAGCGACCGGTTTATTTTATTAACGGCCAGCCGCAACAAAGAGGAAAGTTTATGAACAATACTACCGGCACCTCCTCCACGGCCGCAAAGTTTTCAAGTGCTTTTGCCCTGGGTGCACAATTATTTAAAGACATGGATGGAAATTACAGCAGGCTTCTGCTTCAAAAGTCAGCCTCTGCTTATGCTTTTGCACTCAAAAAGCCGGGTGTTACCCAAACAGTTTCCGTACTATCGCCTTACATATATGCCGAGGACAACTGGGTAGATGATATGGAGCTGGCTGCTGCTTCCCGCAATCTTTTAGCCGAGGCGTTTCAATATGCACAGCAGGAACCTGTTACTCCCTGGCTGGGAGCCGACACTGCCAAGCACTACCAGTGGTATCCTTTTATCAACCTGGGTCACTACGCATTAGCCAAACAATTAAAGGGAAGGCAAAGAGACACGATTACCCATTTTTACCAGCAAGGTATTCAGCGGGTTTGGAACAAAGCAAAAGACAATGCTTTTTACCGCGGCGTACCATTTATATGGTGCAGTAATAATCTCACCACCTCCTTTGCTATTCAATGTTACTGGTATCGGCAATTAACCGGCGACAAGCAGTTTGACGAATTGGAGCAGGCGAACTTTGACTGGTTGTTTGGCTGTAATCCCTGGGGCACTTCTATGGTATATGGATTACCTGCCTGGGGTGATACGCCTGTTGACCCGCATTCTTCCTTCACTCATTTAAAACATTACCCTATAGATGGCGGCCTGGTAGACGGCCCGGTATATGGCAGCATTTTTAATAACCTGATTGGCATTAAGTTGTACAATGAAGATCAATATGCCCCGTTTCAAAGTATATTAGCCATGTATCATGATGACTATGGCGACTATAGCACGAACGAACCTACTATGGATGGCACCGCTTCTCTTATTTACCTGTTAGCCGCTAAACAATCCGAACAAAGTAAACGGTTAAATAAAACTTATTATTAAGGATAATCCATTCAAAATTATTATCTTAACTAAACAAATTTTACATTTATACAACTGATCAGAGTTCTTAATAGTTAAGTTCATCTGTACCTTTGTATACAAAGCCATTGCTTATGAAATTTGAGAAGATTCACAATAAGGGACAAGCAAAACTTTTTAAAAATCCTTATTTGGAAAAGCTTACCAAAGGCCACCCTTTAGTAATCTGGAGCTTGTATATGCCGGTACTGATAGGCTTTCCTTACTATGCTTCTTCACAATTACATTTCAGCGCCGGCAAAATAGCTACTCTTTTTTTTGTAGCCATGTTCTTCTGGTCTTTTGCCGAATACCTGTTGCACCGTTTCGTTTTCCACTGGATGGCAGAAAGCGAACTTGGAGAAAAAATTATTTATGTGATGCACGGCAACCACCATCATTATCCCCGCGACAGGGAACGGTTGTTTATGCCACCCCTGCCCAGCCTTATATTAGCTACTTTTGTTTTTGGATTGTGCTACCTGGTTTTACGACAATATACCTTTGCCTTTTTCCCTGGCTTTATGTTGGGCTATTTATTATATGCTTCCATGCATTATGCCATCCACGCCTGGAACCCTCCTTTTAAATGGATGAAACCGTTGTGGCGCAACCATCACTTACATCATTATAAAAATGAAGAAAAAGGGTTCGGCGTAAGTTCTACCTTGTGGGACCGGATCTTTGGAACCATGTTTGACCTTAAGAGAGAAAAAGAAGACAAAGAACGGGTAAAGGAATTAATGTTTGATAAGGCTGTATCACGACAACCGCTTTAGCACTGCTCCATTTTGACGCACTTCTCTCTCAACTTTATATATGGCACATAAAAAGCTCCAACGCTTTGCGGAGTTGAACACGTTTTCCAATGTATTGCAAAACCCTGCTGATATGCCCGGCCAGTGGGCACATTTTTTTAATAACGCCCATCCTATTGTTTTAGAACTGGCCTGTGGCAAAGGTGAATATGCGTTAGGGCTGGCAGCACTTTATCCGTATAAAAATTTTATTGGTATTGATCTAAAAGGAAACCGCCTGTGGGTAGGTGCTAAAAAAGCATTGCAACAGCAATTGGCGAACGTTGCTTTTTTACGCATTCAAATAGATGCCATTACCAGTTATTTTGCTGCACAGGAGGTAGATGAAATATGGATCACCTTTCCCGATCCGCAGTTACGTATTTCCAAATCAAAAAAACGGTTGACGCATCCTAAATTTTTACGGCTATATCAGCACATATTAAAACAAGGGGGAAAGATTCATTTAAAAACAGACAGTCCCGATTTGTATCAGTTTACAAAAAAAGTGATTGAACTTTATGGGTGTATTGTACACGAAGACATGGACAATGTACATCAACAGCCCTCTTTAAAGCCGGAGCTTTCTATAAAAACTTATTACGAATCGCTGGATATAGCACAAAGCAGCCGCGTACATTATTTGTCGTTTTCGCTGCCAAAAAACTTGCCTGGCAAAGAATTGGATGCGAGCTTACAAGAGGAATTAAAGAATGAAAGAGTTTGTTGAAGGTGTGGATTATTACCTGGATGAAAATGGTTTTGTAGTGCTTACTGCGCATCATCATTTAAACAGGGGATATTGTTGCGGGTTAAGCTGTAAACACTGCCCCTATGATTATGAAGCTGTACCGGAGCCCCGGCGATCTGAATTACAGGAAAAAAGAAAAAATACAGATAACCCTACTCCCAACTAAGCTATCATGCCTGCACAAAAATTAAATACCGTTACACCTTCGGGCAAAAGAGACGAAAACTTTTTTGAGCTGGTGTTTGATATGGTAAGGCAAATACCTAAAGGAAAAGTAACTTCTTATGGCGCCATTGCTGCTGCTTTGGGTGCCAAATCTTCTGCCCGGATGGTAGGCTGGGCAATGAACAGTTCTCATGCCGTAAATCCAAAAGTGCCTGCACACCGCGTGGTAAACCGCAACGGTTATTTAACCGGCAAGCTCCATTTTGCCTACCCGGAACAGATGCAGGAGTTGCTGGAAAAAGAAGGCATAATGGTGGAAAATGATAAAGTAGTGGAATTTGATAAACTCTTCTGGAACCCTGCTACCGCATTAGAACTCTAAAATTTTTCTCTTTTAATTTTACTGTTTTCGTATATACTGGCATTGTATTTTAAGTAACCGTTTACATGGAATGTTGCTTTTTATTTTCAAAGCATTATCCTCTTAAAATAAAATGGTATGAAGAAGAAAAAATTATTAGCCCTTGAAAGCGGACTTGCAGGGGCATCTGTACTGACATTAATACACGAAACGCTTAGAAGAATCAATCCTAATGCCCCGCGTATGGATCTGTTGGGCATGAATGCTTTAGCCAAAGGTTTGCGAAGTCTTAATGAAAACGTACCCAACAAAAGCAAGCTTTTTTTATTAACAATGGCGGGTGATATTATTGGCAACTCGCTTTATTACAGCTTAACAGGATTAGGCGCTAAAAAGAATATTTGGTTAAAAGGTTCTCTTTTAGGATTGGGCGCAGGCTTGGGTGCTGTACTGTTACCAAAGCCGTTGGGGCTTATAGTAGCGCCCAGCAACCGAACCACGCAAACCAAGCTAATGACAATAGCTTTATATACAGTAGGTGGTATTGTAACGGCGGCTGTGGCTCATTTAGCGGACCGCAAAGAAAAGCCTGAACCTGCCTTTTAGCTGGGTTTACAGATTCGATCCTTCCACTACCAGCATTTTAGTATGGGCTACTTTTTGCCGGATGCTTTTTGCTTTGGCATATTCCGCCGAATGCCACCATTCTTTTGCTCTTGCTACCGTTGGAAATTTTAATACTACTATACGCTGCGGCTGCCAGTCGCCTTCCAGTGCTTCTATAATTCCGCCACGCACTACAAACTCGCCGTCGTAGGCGGCTATGGATGCCGGTGTCAGCTTTTTGTATTCCTCATATTCTGCTTCATCTTTAATATCCACTTCTACAATAATGTATCCAGCCATAGGTAAATTTTAAAGAAGATCTTTTAATAGTTGGTATAATGTTTCATATAGGTTTGTAGTACAAGTGTGCGACGCAACTAAAGCCATATAGTACTTCCAAAGCCTGGTACAAAAATATCGCTATTTATATTTAGTAATATGGACTAATCAGTAAGTATACAATTGGGCCGGTTACGGCTACGTACATCCATATGGGCCAGGTTATTTTTGCCAGCTTTCGGTGTCTTGCATATTCGTTAATCAATGCACGATAGGCAGTAAATAAAATGAAAGGTAATATAATACCAGCCAAAAGTATGTGCGTAGATAATATTACATAGTATACATAACGCAGCGAACCTGCCTGTGCTTTCTCCTGAAGACTTACTATTCCATCATGATTAATATCGCCAAAGCGGGCTTCGCCAGCAAATAAATGATGGCATATATAGCTGACTAAAAACAAGGCCGA
>JAICHT010000085.1 GCA_025924755.1 Chitinophagaceae bacterium
AAATATCTACTCGGCTTAAATATCAACTTTCTTAATCACAACACCCTGACGGATATATTAACCTTCGACCTTTCTGCCTTAAACCGCCCTATACAAGCTGAGGTTTACATTAGTATTGATCGTATAAAGGAAAACGCAAAAATTTTCAATACTTATTTTATTCATGAGCTTTACAGAGTCATCTTTCATGGAGCGTTGCATTTATGTGGCTACAAAGACAAAGGTGCACGTTCGAAAAAAATAATGACACAGAAAGAAGATTTCTACTTAAATGAATATCTCGTTTCACGTGAAACACTTTAACAAGTTAAACCTAAAGGCTAAGTTATTTTTGCAGTATGTTTCAAGAATACGATGTAATAGTAGTGGGTGCAGGTCACGCTGGTTGCGAAGCAGCTGCAGCTGCAGCGAATCTGGGATCAAAGACGTTGTTAATTACAATGAATCTTCAAACCATTGCACAAATGAGTTGTAACCCAGCAATGGGTGGCATTGCAAAGGGACAAATAGTTAGAGAAATTGATGCATTAGGAGGGTATTCAGGAATTATATCTGATGAATCAATGATTCAGTTTAGAATGCTGAACCAATCAAAAGGGCCAGCAATGTGGAGCCCAAGAACTCAAAATGATCGTATGTTATTTTCCCAAAAGTGGAGAGAAGCATTAGAATCCACCTCAAACTTATATTTCTACCAAGATACAGTCAGGGAAATAATACTCAGCGGTAATAAGGTACGAGGGGTAAAAACAGGGCTTGGACACGAAATAAAATCAAGGGCAGTTGTTTTAACAAATGGCACCTTCTTGAACGGTATAATACATATCGGTGAAAAGAAATTTGGTGGTGGAAGAGTTGCAGAAAAGGCTTCTGAGGGTATAACGGAACAACTTAGGAGCATAGGGTTTGAAAGCGATCGGTTAAAAACAGGAACGCCACCAAGAGTGGATGGCAGATCACTTGATTATTCAAAGATGGAGGAGCAAAAAGGAGATGAAAAGATCGTAGGCTTCTCTTATATGAATACAAAAAAGCCTGAAAAACAAAAAAGTTGTTGGATCACGTATACGAGTACAGAAGTACATGATATACTAAAAACAGGCTTTGATAGAAGCCCTATGTATACCGGCCGTATTGAAGGAGTGGGACCTAGATATTGCCCTAGTATAGAAGATAAAGTAAACCGGTTTGCTGAAAGAGAAAGGCACCAACTATTTGTAGAACCGGAAGGGTGGAATACTATTGAAATATATGTAAATGGATTTTCTACCTCTTTACCTGAAGAAGTGCAATATGAGGCATTGAAAAAAGTACCGGGATTCGAGAACGTACATTTCTTCAGACCTGGATATGCTATAGAATACGATTACTTTCCACCAACACAATTAAAAAATACGTTAGAAACCAGAGTAGTAGACGGACTCTACTTTGCAGGTCAGATTAATGGAACTACAGGTTATGAAGAAGCAGCCTGCCAGGGATTAGTTGCAGGAATTAATGCACACCTAAATATTAAACAGGAAGCGCCTTTTATTTTAAAAAGAAGTGAAGCATACATTGGAGTTTTAATTGATGATTTGATTACAAAAGGTACAAAAGAGCCCTACCGGATGTTTACATCAAGAGCAGAATTTAGAACATTATTGCGTCAGGACAATGCTGACTTACGACTTACAGAAAAGAGTTACCGTATTGGGCTTGCATCACAGGAAAGAATGGAGAAAGTAATTAGGAAAAATAAAGAGGTGCAAGAAGTGAAAGAAGTTCTTAAAAATACCAGTATTGAACCAAACGAAATAAATCCGTTTTTAGAGAAACATAATAGCGCTGAAATAACTGAAAAACAAAAAGTTGAAAAAATACTTTTAAGACCAGGCATCGAACTTGAGGATATTATTGCCGATATAGATAAGGTTAGCTTACAATTAGACGGTTATGACGAAGAGATTATTGAACAGGCAAGTATACAGGTCAAATATCAAACCTATATTTCAAAAGAGCAGGACCTAGTGGGACGTATGAAACAGATGGAAGAACTTAAAATACCACAATCTTTTGATTATCAGTTAATTAAAGCACTAAGTGCAGAGGCCAAAGACAAACTGCACCGCCTGAAGCCGGAAACATTGGGCCAGGCAAGCCGCATATCAGGCATCAGCCCGAGTGATGTACAGATATTGATGATATATATGGGCAGGTAACCTATTCTGCATAATCTTAAAATTTCTATTCTTAAATGCCGTAACTTAAGGGTAATAGTATTCAAAAGAAAAATTCTCTTTAGAATACTATTATTCACTTTACCTATGAAAATACCTCCGCATAAGTATTTATACATTAAAGAAAACTTGGGGTATGAAGGTATTAACCAGTATGATGATGTTGATAATATCCCTACAATCCTATTGTCAGAACTTTTCTTTAAATGAGCTTATTAACTTAACATCATATAGTCCATCCAAATTCACTTCGTATGTAAGCAAAAGGGGATACCAACCAGAGCAGAAAGAAAGCAACTTTATAAAATACCGTTTTAAAGGAAATGAAAGTCAAAAGGCAGATTCCAATAAGGTAATCATAAAGTATTATGAGCAAAAGGGAAGTTCTATTTCCTTTGAGAGATTAACTCCGGTCGAATATACCCAGCTAAAGCAACTGCTAAATAATCAAGGATTTAGTAGTGGAATATTAAAGTCAAAACAATACACAGAGGTATTTCAAAAAAACAATCTTACTCTTTTTACAACTGCAGAAATTGACCTCGATGAAAATGCACGGTACTACAATATAATGGTGGAAGAGAACACATTACCGAAAGCAAAGGAAATAAATTACGCTGAAGACTTGCTGCAATTAGACTCTCATGAGCAACTGCTATACGTATATGGAAAGGCAAATACTAGTAAAGATGTTTTTATAGATGCAGATGGGTCTGCAAAAAATTGTTCGGTCTTATTTCCAAATACCGATAGGCAAGCTGTGTTTCTGTGGAAGGATGAAGCAAATTATAGAGACATAGCATCAATAAGGATTGGAGGTAATATACAAACTAAAAACACCATAGGGTTTAATAGATCCATAAATCAAAATGCATGGACTTCTAGCCAAGGAATATACCAGGGAATGACACTACAAGAACTGCAACAGAGAAACAATGATGAAATTGAGTTTATTGGTGATAATTGGAATAGGGGAGCCATGACAGCTAATGAAAGTTCTGGCAAAATAGATTTCAAAAAAATAAGTTTAGTACTGGGTTGCCTTAATTGCAATGAAGCATCCTATAGAAAGGGGAAAAAGATCACCTCTACCAAAGCATTGGAAGAAGATAAACGAATCTATGTATCCGGAATGATTCTATATCAGCCTTCCAATGAAAAATAGTCCGCTGTTTATATAGAGAGATATTACAGCTGCATAGTGATATTAGGTTAAGAAGAATTACATATCTATCTCAATCCCGCTCTCCAATATGAACTATTACTTCTTAAACATAGCCGGATGTTGTAAATGATAATTAGTTAGTTTTTGAAATTTACCTGCAAAAGCGGCAATAGTAGCTTCGCTGTATAATTTACCTCCAAGAAAAGTAATACTTGACGGCGAGCCGTTACTCATAAATCCTGAAGGCAGCGTAATACATGGGTTACCAGTAAGGCAAGTTAACGCCATAGGTTCATCCGCCATACTGGGTACAATAATAATATCATATTTACTTAGCAATGGATATACCTGCTGCATAATAGTATACCGGATACGGCATACATTAATATATTCAACCGCAGGCATCAAGCGGGCACTTCTAAACACATTTGGATAACGGTCCCGGGCCTGCTGCACCATTTCATCATCTTTATTAGAGCGGGTTAACGGATCAAAGGCTGCTGCAGATTCAGCGGCCCATATCATTACCAAAAGGTCGTTTGTATGCAGATTTGATGGAAAATCAATTGGCGTAACCTTTATCCCTGCCTTTTGCAAGGTAGTGATAACTGCTCTTTCCGAACTGTTGGCAGGCAGCGTGTCGATATAATTTTTTGCATATGCTACTTTCAATTTACTAACATCAATATTATTGTTATAATTAAAGGGCATGTTTCTGGAAGCCCGGTCCGTATTATCGGCCCCATGAATAAAAGCAAATACAATAGCGGCATCTTCTGCGCTACGGCATATAGGACCAATCCTATCCGAACTCCAGGCCAAAGTCATAGCCCCTGTACGGGCTACACTGCCAAATGTTGGACGTAAACCTGTAGCACCACATACAGCAGAAGGCGCTACAATAGAGCCATAGGTTTCGGTGCCAATAGCAAACGGAACCAACCCGGCAACTGTAGCAGAAGCAGAACCGGCAGAAGAACCATTAGAACCTTGCGCTAAATTCCAGGGGTTTTTTGTTTGTCCGCCAAACCATACATCATCCATTGCCAGCTCACCCATAGAAAGCTTAGCCACCAATACAGCACCTGCTTTTTTTAATTGTTGATACACAAAAGCATCCTCATCAAACTCCTGGTTTTTATAAGGCGGAGTACCCCAGGTGGTCTTGGTGCCTTTCACCGCAAACAAATCTTTTAATCCATAAGGTATGCCTTGCAATGGACTTTTGTAAATTCCTTTTTTCAAATTATCGTCAGCTTGTTTGGCTTGCTGCATAGCAATATCTTCCGTAATGCTAATTACACAATGGAGCGTATCACCCCACTTTTTTAAACGGTCAATAAAAAATCGAGTAAGCTCAACCGAGGTTATCTTTTTGCTTTTAATAAGCGAGGCTAACTGCGATATGGAATAAAAGGCTAAATCACTTTTGTTTTTAGGTAAGATTACATTTTGTGGCAAATTCCAGGTAAGCTTTTGTTGCTGCGTACTGAAATGCATTTGCGGTAATACCGGATCAAACCACTGCGGCATGGGCACACTATTCGGCAATGCGAAAGAATGAAGGTATTTATAATAACTCAGATCAGCTGTTAACTGGCTGATCATAGAATCGTGTTCTGCCTTGGTAAAATGCAGATCATACATTTTTTCTGCACCAATAATTTGATCTTCTGAAATTGAGCTCTGCGCATTACTCTTTAAACAAAAAAACAGAAGGAAAAACAAGCAGATAACCTTAACTCTTAAAATTACTTTTAGAAACATACAATGGAATTATTTCAAAAGTAAAGTAATATGCTATAGGTTTTGATGAGGCTTTAATTACTTGAGGGGGCATCAAAGTAATTCATATAAAGATGGTAAAAACAAAATTGCCTTATAAGCCATTAACTTATAAGGCAATTTATACTTACCGTGGTGTGGGCCGGGATCGAACCGGCGACACAAGGATTTTCAGTCCTTTGCTCTACCGACTGAGCTACCGCACCATCTTTTCCGCAAAGCGGGTTGCAAAAATATGTTTTTCTATTAAAAGAAAATGATATGCTGCCAACTATTTCTAATTAATTACCATAAACGCTTAAAAACTTAATCCGCATAATTTTTAGTTGCTCCCAGTTATAGTTGCCATCCACCAGTTCTTCCTGTGCTATTTGAAGCGAAGACGTTTCGCAACCTTTAAAATACTCTATAATTTCTTCTTGTTCATATTCATCCAGCATATCTGATATGGCATAATCCAAATTTAGCTTGGTACCGCTTGCAGCAATGGTTTCCATCTCTTCCAGCAAGGCATCCAAACGCAAATTCTTATTGCGGGCAATATCATCCAGCGGAATTTTTTTATCTACCTGTTGAATAATATGCACCTTATTGCCGCTTTTATTTACCACGCTTTTCATTATAAAATCATCCGGCTTCTCAATACCATTTTCGGTAATATAGGCGGCAATCAGTTCGAGAAATGGTTTGCCATACCGTATAGCCTTTCCTTTACTTACGCCCTGGCAACGTTCCAGCTCCGCTACGGTAGTAGGATACATGGTAGCCATATCTTGTAAAGAAGACTCTAAAAAGATGACAAAAGGAGGGAGGTTTTTCTTTTTAGCTTCTTTTTGACGCAGTTCTTTCAGCATATCAAACAGCCGGTCATCAGCCGCAGCGCCTGTATTTACTTCTGCTGCACTTTCTTCATCATCTGCATTTGCATTTTCATACAGATAGTTTAATACTATTTTAAATGACTTTGGCTTCTTTAAAAAGTCAGTTCCCTTTTTGGTTATTTTAAGAACCCCATATTCTTCAATGTCTTTTTTCAGCAACCCTTCCAGTAACATCTGGCGTATTAAAGAATTCCATATATGCTCGGTATCTTCCTTACCTATACCAAATACCGGCAACGCTTCATGCCGGAACATTTGTATTTGAGGCGTCAGTTTTCCTATTATGATTTTTACTACATAGTCAGTAGCAAAGCGCTCATCCAATGCACCAATTACCTGCAGCACATTTACCACCTTATCTTTTGCTTCTATTTTTTCTTTTGGCGATAGGCAGTTATCGCAGCTGCCGCAGTTTTCGATAGTAAAGTCTTCACCAAAATAACTCATTAGCACCTTGCGCCGGCATACGCCGCTTTCAGCAAAGCCGACCGTTTCATTAATTAACTGAGCGCCTACTTCGCGTTCGCTAAGCGGTTTGTCACGCATTAAATGCTCCAGCTTACTTACATCTTTATGCGAGTAATATAAAATACATTTCCCTTCCATGCCATCGCGGCCGGCACGTCCGGTTTCCTGGTAATAATTTTCAATAGACTTTGGAATATTATAATGAATTACAAACCGGATATCCGGCTTATCAATGCCCATTCCAAACGCAATAGTGGCCACTATTACCTGCACATCTTCGTTCATAAAAAGGTCCTGCCTGTCTGCACGAACTTTAGCATCCAAGCCAGCATGATAAGCCACTGCTTTTATATTATTGGCCATCAGCATATCGGCCAGTTCCTCAGTGGTTTTTCGGTTTAGCGTATAGATAATACCGCTCTTTCCTTTGTTTTGAGATATGAAGCGTACAATACTTTTTATAGTATCGTCTTTATTAATCTTAGGCTGAATTTCGTAATAAAGATTTGGACGGTTAAAAGAGGAGATAAAGGTTTTGTGATTTCGTAAGCCCAGGTTTTTTACGATATCGCTTTGCACCTTAGGTGTGGCGGTAGCTGTAAGTGCTATTACCGGCACATTCGGATTGATGATATCCATCATATCCCGCAGGCGGCGGTACTCCGGTCTAAAATCATGACCCCATTCAGAAATACAATGTGCTTCATCCACCGCAAAAAAGGAAATCTGTAACCCGGCAAAAAAGTCAAGGTTATCTTGTTTGGTTAGGGTTTCCGGCGCTACGTACAGCATTTTAGTATGGCCGGCCAGTAAGTCGTCGTGTACTTCCTTTGTTTCTTTTTTGCTTAACGTAGAATTTAAAAAATGCGCCACATTGTCTTTACTGCTATAGCTGCGTACCAGGTCTACCTGATTTTTCATTAAAGCTATTAGCGGACTTACCACAATAGCTACACCATCAAGTATAACAGCCGGTAGCTGGTAACAGAGGCTTTTACCACCACCGGTTGGCATTATTACGAAGGTATCATTGCCGGTTAAAACCGATTGAATGATTTCTTCTTGCTGACCTTTAAAATTTTTAAAGCCAAATTGTTCCTGTAACGTTTGTTGTAAATCGGTGTAAACCTTGTTTGAATGGGTTACGACATCTTTCACTTTTTTTACGGCAGGTTTTTTAACTGTAGCCATTGGATATTTGTTGAAGCTTTTGAAAAAGCAGGTTTTCTTAAAATGTTAATATACGAACGGAAGAACCATTTTGTACAGGCCCATATTAGAAAACTAGGCATTAGTTATTGGCGGGTAGCAGAATGGAAGCCGTTCAAGCTTTTTAAAAGTATGCGAATTTAATAATAGAAAATAGTAAATCAATAATTAAAAAGGTTAAAGTACTATCTGCTTTATACATTTACTTATGAATACAAAAGGGCTAATTTTGATGCCTTGAAAGCAAAAACAAGTATACTGCAGGCAGCACTCCGAACCATTGAAATGGAAACGGAAGCTATAAAACAGCTGGGCCTTCAGCTAACCGAAGAATTTGAAACCATTATTCAGGTGTTGGCAGATTGTAAGGGCAGAATTGTTATTAGCGGTGTTGGTAAAAGCGCCATCATCGCACAAAAAATTGTAGCTACCTTAAATTCTACCGGTTCTCCGGCCATTTTTTTGCATGCCGCAGATGCTATTCATGGCGACCTGGGAATTGTTCAGCAAACCGATATAGTAATAATCATCAGCAAAAGCGGCGAAAGCCCCGAAGTAAAAGTGCTGGTGCCTTTAATTAAAAACTTTGGCAATGTATTGATTGCTATGGTAGGCAAGTTGTCATCTTTCTTGGCAAAAAAAGCCGACTATATATTGGATACAACCGTAGCGCAGGAAGCTTGTCCTAATAACCTAGCCCCAACTACCAGCACTACGGCACAGTTGGTAATGGGCGATGCGCTTGCCGTATGCCTGATGGAAGAAAAAGGATTTGATGTAAGCGATTTTGCCAAGCTTCATCCCGGCGGAACATTAGGTAAAAAACTGTATTTGCGGGTGGCCGATTTGTATGTTGAAAATGAAAAGCCGCAGGTAAAGATGCACCAGTCGCTGAGGGAAGTTATTGTAGAAATGACATCTAAACGATTAGGCGTTACCGCCGTAGTAACAAATGAGGGTGATGTAGCCGGCATTATAACCGATGGGGATTTAAGAAGAATGCTGGAAAAAAGCGAACCGGTGTATCATGTGCAGGCAAAAGATATTATGACGCCAAATCCTAAAACCATCCGGCCGGAAGAAATGGCTGTAAACGCATTGGATGTTTTTCGGCGGTATGAAATAATGCAGCTTGTAGTAGCAGAAAATAATAAATACCTTGGTATTATCCATTTACACGATCTGGTAAAAGAAGGACTGATTTAATTGATAAGTAATAAAAAACATGGAACACAAAAACGTAAATAACCATACGTATGTAGCTATTATGGCCGGCGGCATTGGCAGCCGTTTTTGGCCGGTAAGCCGAACGACGTTTCCCAAACAGTTTATAGATATATTGGGTATGGGCAAAACGCTTATACAACAAACGCTGGATCGCTTTTTAAAAATTGTACCTATTGAAAATATATATATTGTTACCTCTAATGAGTATAAAGCAATTGTAAAAGAACAGTTGCCACAGGTAGCAGAAGAAAATATTATCGGCGAGCCTTTTCGTAAAAACACGGCTCCCTGCGTTGCATATATCTCTTTTAAATTATACCAAAAAGATCCCAAAGCGTCACTAATAGTAGCTCCGGCCGATCATTTAATATTAAATGAACACAAGTTTATAGAAGTGTGCGACGAAGGACTTGGCTTTGTTAATAAGCACGATGGCTTACTAACTATTGGTATCAAACCTACATATCCTAATACTGGCTACGGCTATATACAACATGAAAATAAGGAAGTGGCTCCAGCTGTACATAAAGTAAAAACCTTTACTGAAAAACCCAATAAGGAACTGGCGCAGACCTTTATAGACAGTGGCGACTTTTTATGGAACTCCGGCATTTTTATATGGAAGGTAAGCCACATTGTAGAGGCCTTTCGCAAATACCTGCCTGAAATGTACGAGTTGTTTATGGCCGACCTGGATAAATTTAATACGCCAAGTGAAAAGAATACCATACAGGAAATTTATCCGCAATGCACCAACATTTCCATTGATTTTGGCATAATGGAAAAAGCCAATAATGTATACGTTATACCGGCATCCTTTGGCTGGAGCGATTTGGGAACCTGGAACAGCGCATGGGACAATATGGAAAAAGATTATTTAGGCAATGCGGTGGCGGGCAATAATGTAATGATTATAGACGCTACCAAATGCGTAGTGCATGCGCCTGAAGAAAAGTTGGTAATATTACAAGGGCTTGAGGATTTTATAATAGTAGATACAAAAGATGCGCTGCTTATTTGCCACAAAGAAAAAGAACAAGATATAAAGGATTATGTAGCGGAAGTAAAACGAAACATCAGTGATAAATTTTTGTAGAAAAATAGCCTGGAGGACTACCTGTTTATGAATTTTAATAACATTCTTTTTTTAGATATAGAAACCGTGTCGCAGTTTGAGACCTATAATCATTTACCCGACGACTGGAAAGAACTGTGGGATTTAAAAGCGCAATTTTTAATTCGTAATAAAGAAACCGATACCAGTGAGTCGGTGTATGAAAAAGCCGGTATCTATGCCGAGTTTGGTAAAATTATTTGCATTTCATGCGGATGCTTGCAAGGTACCGGAGAAGCTAAAAAACTGGTGCTGAAATCTTTTTGCGATGAAGATGAAAAGTTGCTGCTGACGGAATTTGCCGATATGGTAAAAAAATGGGCCTCCGATAATAGTAAATTTTTGTGTGCCCATAATGGAAAAGAGTTCGATTATCCATACATCTGCCGGCGCATGATTATTAATGGAGTGGCTATACCCGAAGCGTTGCAAATATCCGGCAGAAAACCGTGGGATGTACGCCACCTGGATACACTGGAGCTATGGAAATTTGGCGATTACAAAAGCTACACTTCTCTTAAATTATTAGCCAAAGTACTAGGCATTCCTTCGCCCAAAGATGATATCGACGGCAGTATGGTAAACGCTGTGTACTGGAATGAAAAAGACCTGGACCGCATAGCGCATTATTGTCAAAAGGATGTATTAACGCTAGCACAGATTCTTTTACGCTTTCATTGCGAAGATTTAATAAAGCCTGAAAATATTTCAATTAAATATGTGCAGCCCAGTTAATACTTCGTGCGTACGGATATGGCATTAATGGTGCCGCAGCAGCATCATATGTACCTGCTGTTTTCATACAAAACATTACAGATATAATCGATTTCTTAAGTTTCCAAAATCAACTCTTAAGTTGCTACCTATACAAATCAGTTCAAAGTTGCCTGCGGTAGACACTACTATTTTTACCGTAATGAGCGTACTGGCGGCTCAACACCATGCTATCAATTTAGGACAAGGTTTTCCGGATTTCCCGATGAGTGCCGACTTGATCAATATGACAGATGAAGCCATGAAGGCCGGCCATAATCAATATACACATATGAATGGATATCCGCCATTGCGGGAAGCGCTGGCAGAAAAGGTATCTTTTTTATACAATACTCAAATCAACCCTGATACACAAATAACAATTACTCCCGGCGGCACATATGCCTTATATTCTTCCATGACCGCCATTTTGCGACCGGGCGATGAAATAATCATATTTGAACCGGCATACGATTGCTATATACCAGCCATTGAATTAAATGGTGCAAAACCGGTGTTAATACAGCTTTCTTTCCCGGACTATAAAATTAACTGGCAGGAAGTAAAAGCAAGGGTGACGGAAAAAACCAGGATGATTTTAATTAATTCACCACACAACCCAACTGGTGCTGTATTATCAAAAGAGGATATCGATGAATTAAGAAGCGTAGTAAAAGATACCAATATTATTATTTTAAGCGATGAAGTATATGAGCATTTAATCTTTGATGGTATACAACATCAAAGCATATTAAAATACCCTGATTTGCTGGATAGAAGTTTTGTATGCTTTTCGTTTGGTAAAGTATATAACTGTACCGGCTGGAAGTTGGGCTATTGTATAGCACCGCCATATTTAATGCAGGAGTTTAGAAAAGTGCACCAGTATAATGCTTTTAGTTGCGACACCCCCAAACAGGTGGCCATAGCCAGATTTCTGCAAAATAAAGAAGCCTATCTAGGGCTAGGCAATGCTTTACAAGAAAAGCGGGATTATTTTCAGCAATTGATGAAAGAAACCAAATTTACACCGCTGCCCAGCCACGGCAGTTACTTTCAATGCTACTCATATAAAAATATTAGCGACGAAGCGGAAAAAGATTTTGCCATACGGCTTACCAAAGAATATGGTGTAACGGCTATACCAGTGGCCGCTTTTTATCAATCGGATGTAAATAATCAGGTGCTGCGTTTTTGTTTTGCGAAACAAAACGAAACATTAGAAGCAGCCGTAGAACGTCTTTTAAAAATTTAACCAATACCGATATTGATATTAAAATATCAGGCGATGATGCTTTTGGCCGGTTTAGTTTCATGTGAGTAAAAGATGAAATGGTTTTACTTTGCGGCAAAGTTGATACGTGGAGCAAAAATTATTTTCCAACACTACCTATCTATTTCTCTTTTCGCTTTTGGCCGTCGTGTATATCATTGGCCTTTTTGTGCCGCTGATGGATAACGATTCGGCACACCATGCTGATATTGCCTTGCATATGTTTTTAACCGGCGATTATGTAAGTCTTGTTGATAACGGAAAAGATTATCTTGATAAACCGCATTTGCATTTTTGGTTGTGTGCATTAAGCTATCATATTTTCGGTGTAACCACTTTCGCTTATAAGTT
>JAICHT010000086.1 GCA_025924755.1 Chitinophagaceae bacterium
GACCCAGCACGGTTCCGTATTCATCTACAAGAAAGCAGGAATGTATTTTGGACTCCTTAAACTTTTCCATTACCTGGTAAGCCGAATTGATATTGGGCACAAAAAGAGCCGGGTGCATCAGATCTTTCAAAGAGGTCAGATCGTTTGATACATATAAATCTTTGATGGATACTACGCCTTTAATAGTATCAATATCGCCTTCGCAAACGGGATAAACCGTATGCGGCTCCGCTAAAATTTTTTCTCTTATTTTTTCTTCATCATCTGTAATATCCAACCATATCATATCACTGCGATGCGTCATCAGCGACGTAATATTGCGATCGCCTAAATGAAAAATCCGGTCGATCATTTCTTTTTCTTCTTCTTCTATAGTTCCGGCTTCTGTTCCCTCCGAAATGATGGCTTTGATCTCTTCTTCTGTTACCACATCATCTTTCGATTTGGTGATTTTAAAAATCTTAAAAAATAATGTGCTGGTTCTGTTTAGTATCCAAACAATGGGATAGGTTATTTTTGCGAAAGTATTTACCGGCCCGGCAACGGATTTTGCAATTTTTTCGGCCCGTAACAAGCCAATGCGCTTGGGTATCAACTCGCCAAATATTATGGATAAAAACGTGACGATAATTACAATAATAATAGTGGAAATGGTGCTGGCATAGTGCTGTAAAGAAGAAATCCGTTCAATATAAGGCTTAAGGTACATGCTAAACCGCTCCCCGGAATACACCCCTGTTAAAATGGAAATTAAGGTAATACCGATTTGTGCAGCCGATAAAAAAATGTCCGGGTTGTTGGAAAGCAGTAAAGCCCTGCCTGCCCGCTTATCGCCTCTTTCTGCCATAAACTCCAGCCGGGGTTTCCGTGCTGAAACGAGGGCTATTTCAGACATTACAAAGAGTCCATTTAAGAATATCAATCCCAGCAATATTAATACATCCATCAAGTTGACAAGTTAGCTAAATTAAAGTTCCTTCGTTTTTATTAAATACCCATGCAGTCAAAAGTCCTGCCAACACTCCAAGCCCGGCGCCGCCCAATACATCCAGCGGATAATGCAAACCCAAATAAATCTGCGCATACGATATAACAAATGCCCACAGATAACTTAGGTATACCCACCGTTTAAAAACGGGATAAAACGTAATGCTTACAAAGGTAGCCATTGCAAAAAGGTTGGCTGCCTGCGAAGAGGTAAAGCTATATCCGCCGGCACATTCAGGTGCCAGCAACCGCACGTGCATGTAAAAAGCCGGATCGCGGCAGGGCCGCAATCTTTCAAAAATTTCTTTAATAATGCGGCTGCTTGCTATATCGCTAATAGCAATAGTACACAAAAAGGCCAGTCCCCACCACGCACCTTTTTTGCCATAGTTCAGTATAATAAAAGCTAATATAAAAAGATACAGCGGCGTCCAAAAAGCTGAATTTCGAAAAAAAGGCAGTACCGCATCGAAAAATGAATTGGTACCCGTGCTGTTAATTTGTATAAAAAGCCATTGATCCCAGTGCTCAAGTTGTTGCCAAAAAGAAAGTAACGTCATACCACCCATATAACAAATGTAAACCAAGCGGCGGTGCAAGCGTGCAATTTAAAGAAAGGTTAATAGAGCAATGAATTTATTAAAATTTTATCCAAAACCCCGCAGTGCTTACATTGAGACCTGTACTAAAAAGTTTCTTTATAGATTCCGTGTGTTATACTTTGTTTGCTATAATAACCAGGCGCGGCGAGTTTTTGATATTATAAGAATTCAAAAGATAATCGCCACATACGTTACTTACCTGCATTTTTTGGTAAGAAAGCATATCCGTAAAATCGCCTAAGGTAAACTTGGCTACCTTCTCTGTATATTCAGCGGGTTGGTTTAATGCCGGATCATTCACCGTTATCTTTTTATAAAAATGATGTTCGTCTTGCCAGCGGTGAATTTCATAAACTGTTTCTCCTATTGTTTTTTCTTCATTTGGCTTCAGGTGGGCTTCTGAATAATGAACGTTTAAATAATCCAACACCAGTACACCACGCGGTTTTAAGCCGGAAGCAATAGTGCGAATGGCGTCTTCGTGTTCGCGCCGGGTGGCAAAGTACCCAAAGGAGGTAAAAAAGTTAAACGCATAATCGAAGTAGTTGATCCAAAAGGGAAGCCGCATATCGTGTACAAAAAAATGGAGCTTCTCTGTTTCAAATTGTTGGGCAAATAAGATGCTGTCCTGTGCAAGGTCTACACCTGTTACCTCATACCCGGCCTCCGCCAATATCCGGCTGTGCCGGCCTCTTCCGCAGGCTATATCCACCATGCGGCTACCTGCGGCGGGCTTTAAATACTGCAACAATTTTAAAATAAATTTCCGGGCTTCTGCTTCATCATGCTCAAAATACAGCTTATGATAATATGGCGAATTAAACCAAACGGCAAACCACTCTTTTGCGCCCATCAGTTTTTTTACAAATGTAATCTTCTCATCTGTTAGAAAATTGGGCAGCCTTAACAAATGAAGAACGGGTAAAAGCTTATTTTTGCCAACCAAATTTTTTAGCAGTGGCATTGATAAAGAGTATTTCAGGCATCAGGGGCACCATTGGTGGTAATCCCGGCAGTTCGCTTACGCCTATAGATGTAGTAAAATTTACAGCAGCTTTTGGCCGCATTATTACAGAAACCCATAATAGCAAATCGGAAAATCCTAAAATAGTAATAGGCAGAGACGGCAGAATAAGCGGTCCTATGGTAAGCGGCCTGGTAACCAACACCTTAATAGGCTTGGGCATAGATGTGATTGACCTGGGGCTTTCTACCACACCCACCGTAGAAATTGCTACAATAAAGGAAGGCGCTGCAGGCGGCATCATTATTACTGCCAGCCACAACCCAAGGGAATGGAACGCCTTAAAACTGTTAAATAAGGATGGCGAATTTATTGATGCTACTATTGGCGCCCAGGTATTGCAAAAAGCGGCTGATGAATCGATCAAATTTACACCTGTAGATAAATTGGGCAGCGTAACCACCGATACTTCTTATTTGCAGCGGCATATTGATATGGTGCTGCAATATCCATTGATAGACGTGGAAACTATAAAAAGCCGTCATTTTAAAGTGGTGGTAGATTGTATAAACTCCAGCGGCGCTTTAGTAATTCCGCAACTTTTATATGCATTAGGCGTCGAAGAGGTGATTGTTTTAAATGGCGAGGTGAATGGAAAATTTGCCCATAATCCTGAACCATTACCGGAGCATTTGGTGCAACTTAGCAAGGAAGTGGTAAAGCAGAATGCAGATTTTGGTATTGCCATAGATCCTGATGTAGACCGCTTATGTTTTGTATGCGAAGATGGTTCTATGTTTGGCGAAGAGTATACCCTGGTGGCAGTAGCCGATTACATATTGAGCAAAAAGAAAGGCAATACGGTGAGCAATATGAGCAGTACCAAAGCACTAAAAGAACTTACCATAAAACATGGAGGTGAATATACGCCTTCGGCGGTAGGAGAGGTAAACGTGGTAAATAAAATGAAAGCGGTAAACGCAGTTATTGGCGGCGAGGGTAATGGCGGTATTATTGTACCTGATTTTCATTACGGCCGCGATGCGCTGATTGGCATTGCTTTATTTCTTTCGCACTTTGCCAATCATAAAAAGGGATTGAAATCTTTTAGAAGAAACTACCCGGAATATTTTATATCAAAAAATAAAATTGAACTGGAAAACGGGCTGGATACCAACGCCATCTTTGATAAGATCAAAAAGAAATACAAAAACAATCCTATTAATATCGAAGACGGGCTGAAGATTGAGTTTGATACCGACTGGGTGCATTTGCGAACGTCTAATACCGAACCGATCATTCGCATATATGCCGAAAGCAGTTTTGCCACTACTGCCAATAACATTGCCAACCGGCTAATGCAGGATATACGGGAGTTTAGATAAGGGGGAGGATATGGGTTATTAGTTTCTTGTTATTCGCCGGTATAAAGCTGTTGTTTCATTCTTATATATTCATTTTATGACCCGAATCTATCTTGATAATGCAGCTACTACACCTCTAGACCCGGCAGTGCTGGAAGCCATGTTACCTTATATGTCTACTCATTTTGGCAATCCCTCTTCTATATATTCCTACGGCAGAGAAACCCGGCTCGCCATTGAAAATGCCCGTAAGTTAGTAGCCCGCATACTGCATGCAAAACCAGGAGAAATCTTTTTTACCAGCGGCGGCACTGAAAGTAATAATACGGCCATACTGGCATCCATCCGTGATCTGGGTTGTAAGCATATCATCACATCGTCCATCGAACATCATGCAGTATTGCATACCGTTGAACATTACAAACAACAAAATTTAGTAAGTACCAGCCTTGTTTCTTTATTGCCGGATGGGGAAGTGGATTATGAAAATTTGGAATTGCAATTGGCACGTCAGCAGCAACGTTGCCTGGTAACCCTGATGCATGCTAATAATGAAATTGGTGTATTGCTCGATCTGCAAAAAGTAGGGACTTTATGTAAAAAGTATGATGCTATTTTTCATTCAGACTGTGTGCAAACCGTGGGGCACTATCCTATAGATTTAAGTGCCGTACATATTCATTTTATTTCGGCAGCGGCTCATAAATTTCACGGCCCAAAAGGTGTGGGCATACTATATGTATCGGATTCAATTACAATTCAGCCATATATTTTTGGTGGTGGACAAGAGCGGAATATGCGTGCCGGTACTGAAAATGTTTATGGCATAGTAGGTTTTGCCAAAGCACTGGAAATAGCCACCGCCAATTACGAAAAAGATTGCGCCTATATAAAAGAAGTAAGATTATATATGAAGCAGCAATTGCAAAAAGCGATACCCAATATCAGCTTTAATGATGCGCTGGATGGCAACAGTTTATATACGGTGTTGAGTACTTGTTTTCCTAAAACAGAAAAGTCGGAAATGTTGTTGTTTAGTTTAGACATGAACAACATTTGCGTATCTGGCGGGAGTGCCTGCAGCAGCGGTGCCAGTATCGGTTCTCACGTGTTAGAGGCTTTGAATAAATCGGAAGATTGTATGACGGTACGTTTTTCATTTAGCAAGTACAATACTAAAGAAGAAGTAGATAAGGTAGTGGACACTTTGAAAGATTTGATATGATTATTTTTTGGTAAGCTCGCTGGGAAGCTTGCCAAATGCCTTCTTAAACGCCAGGGTAAAATTGCTAAGGTTGGAGTAGCCCAAAGTGTAGCCTACATCTTTTATCGAATACCTGCCAGACAGTAGCATCAGCCGGGCTTTTTGCATCCGGTGTTTTTGAAAATACTCATAAGGGGGCAAGCCATATACTGTTTTAAAAATTTTTTTGAGTTTCGATTCACTCATGGCCACTTCCTTGGAAAGCTGGTTAATAGTAGGCGGTATGACCGTATCCTCACTCGTTAAAATGGATTCGATCTTTTGTGCATTGACAATATCCTGCCTTGATATGCCGGAATCTTCTTCCAATGCCTGTGTTTTATCGTACAGCCAGCTAAAAAATTTTTCTACTATGCGTAGTATTTTATTTTGGTAAGAAAGCAGCGATCCATCCTCCAGTTTTAATATTTCATCCAGCAATTCTTTCGATTCGGCATCCACACTTTTATTCCATACACCTTTTGTTTTTAACTCAATATATTTCTCCAGAATTTCATCTTTTTCCTTTAGCTGCAGGTATTGCTGCATCCACGATAAGCTTAATAAAACCCGCATGCCTTTAGCCGATACATTTTTATGCAATACCGTATCAACTTCAAATAAAAAGCTGGTCAGGTACAAGGCATTGTTACGCTCCACCTCTATACCTAATTTTTCATTTTCGATGAATACATTCATACCGCCCGGTTTTTGAGTTTCATCTAACACCAGCGTATAATATTCTTTGTTTTCTTTTTTACGCGTTAGCAGCAGTTCGTCTGTTAGTTTTAAATCGTAAATAATTGCTTCAATTCCATTGCCCAGGTCAATTACTTTAAAGAAACCGGTGCCTAATGCATCTGGAATATGAAAGGTGTTTTCTATTACCGGCACACCAAAGAAAGCAGCCATCTCGTGCAACAGCGACGTGTAAGTGGTAAGTGTATAAGTAAATGCTATCATGCAAAAATTAAAGTCACAAATAACGCAATGGATTACGGCGGGCGGCTAATATATAGCGTTTTATATTTAACCAAAAAGCCATTACCATATATAAAATAATAGGAGAGCCAAAAGTTAAAAATGAAATATAGATAAACCACATACGGATGCGGGCTGTAGCAATACCCATTTTTTCGCCAATGGCAGCACAAACACCAAACGCCTGCCACTCAATAAAATTTTTCAGATGCTTCATATAGCTAATTTAATTTTTTTTCTATTAAGTTGATGTTATATTACAATAGTAGGTTTAACGTGTTTTAAGTAACTTTGCCACACTTTTTTAATAGGCGCATTCTTTACAAAGAAAATGCCTGGTTTAATTTTTAAGTACCATAAATTATCAGCTATGCTTTTCGACCTGGATCTGGTAAATAAAGTTTATAAAGAACTGCCCGCAAAAATTGCGGCTGCCCGAGCTATTTTAAATAAGCCATTAACCCTGGCAGAAAAAATTTTATATGCGCATGCATATCACCCCTTAACGCAACCGTACGAAAGAGGTAAAGATTATGTAGATTTTTCGCCGGACCGTGTAGCCATGCAGGATGCTACAGCGCAGATGGCGCTTTTGCAATTTGATACGTGCGGCCGCAGCCGGGTGGCTGTACCTTCCAGCGTACATTGCGATCACCTGATACAGGCGAAAGATGGTTCTAAGGCCGATTTAACAAGAGCTATGGATGTAAACCACGAGGTATACAATTTTCTTTCTTCCATATGCAATAAATACGGTATCGGTTTTTGGAAGCCTGGTGCTGGTATTATTCACCAGGTAGTATTAGAAAATTATGCTTTTCCGGGCGGTATGATGATAGGCACCGATTCGCATACGCCGAATGCCGGCGGATTGGGAATGATAGCCATTGGCGTAGGTGGTGCTGATGCAGTAGATGTAATGGCCGGATTGCCGTGGGAACTTAAAATGCCCAAACTGATAGGTATAAAACTTACAGGAAAACTTAGCGGCTGGACGGCTCCGAAAGATATTATTTTAAAAGTAGCCGGAATATTAACAGTAAAAGGCGGAACCGGTGCCATTGTTGAATATTTTGGTGAGGGTGCCGATAATCTTAGCTGCACTGGCAAGGCAACTATATGTAATATGGGTGCTGAAATTGGCGCTACATGTTCGCTGTTTGCTTATGATCAGAAAATGGCGAATTACTTAAAGGTTACTGACCGCGAAGAAGTAGCGGCACTAGCCGATGGTGTAAAAGAACATTTGCGTCCGGATGCAGAAGTATATGCCACCCCTGAAAAATATTACGACCAGGTAATTGAAATCAATTTAAGTGAACTGGAACCACACGTAAACGGACCGTTCACACCCGATTTGGCAACGCCTATATCTAAAATGGCAGAAGCAGTGGCCGCCAACGGCTGGCCCGATACTATTGAAGTAGCTTTAATAGGATCTTGCACCAATTCTTCGTATGAAGATATCAGCCGGTCAGCTTCTGTAGCGGCGCAGGCCAAAGCCAAAGGCTTAAAAGTAAATAGCGAGTTTACGGTAACGCCGGGTTCGGAAGTAGTACGTTTTACTACTGAAAAAGATGGTTATTTTAAAACCTTTGATGAAATTGGTGGCGTGATATTAGCCAATGCCTGCGGGCCCTGCATCGGGCAGTGGGCACGTCATATTGACGATCCGAGCCGTAAGAACACCATCGTTACTTCTTTTAATAGAAACTTTGCCAAGCGCAATGATGGCTTGTCCTCCACACATGCTTTTGTGGCGTCTCCCGAAATTGTAACAGCTTATGCTATTGCCGGAAAACTTTCTTTCAACCCGTTAAAAGATAAATTAACCAACAAAAAAGGCGAACAAGTGATGCTGGATGAACCGAAAGGTTTTGAGTTGCCGCCAAACGGTTTTTCTGTTGGCGACGCCGGTTACCAGGCACCAGCAGACAGTAGCCACCAGGTAAAAGTAATAGTAGATCCGCAATCACAACGCCTGCAGTTATTAGAGCCGTTTCCTGCATGGGAGGGAACTGATTTAAAAGGATTGCGGTTGTTAATTAAAGTGAGAGGTAAGTGCACTACGGATCATATATCTATGGCAGGACCCTGGTTAAAATACCGTGGGCATTTGGATAATATCTCTAACAATATGCTGATTGGCGCTATCAACTTTTTTAATATGCAAACGGATAGCGTAAAAAACAGTTTAACCGGCGAATACGGGCCGGTACCGGCTACGCAGCGCCAATATAAAGCAGCAGGCATTGGTACTGTAGTGGTGGGCGATGAAAATTATGGGGAGGGCTCTTCACGGGAACATGCTGCCATGGAGCCACGCCATTTAGGTGTAAGAGCGATATTGGTAAAAAGTTTTGCCCGCATACACGAAACCAATTTAAAAAAGCAGGGTATGCTGGCGTTGACATTTACTGATAAAGCCGACTACGACAAAGTGCAGGAAGATGACGTGATTGATATTGATGGACTAACTGAATTTATACCGGGCCAGCAGCTAACGGTGGTATTACATCACAGCGATGGCACCACGGATGAATTTAAAGTAAATCATACTTACAATCAGCAGCAGATCGAATGGTTTAAAGCCGGTAGCGCATTAAATTTAATTCGTCAGCAATTTGCAAATGCATAGGTTTATTTAATCAGGAGTTATAAATTAATAATTATTAATGAGCGAAGCTGTAAAAGGCTTCGCTCATTTTGTTGTTATACTAAATCAATGCTTATTGAAGTAAATTGAAGATTGCGGATTTTGTTTTCTCTTGCAAAATTCTTGAATGATATACCTACCAAATTTCTATAAAATTTTCATTAAAAAATAATTTTATATACAACTCCATTCCATATGCGGAATTATTTTTCTGATAAGTTTATTGGTTTATTTTACCAGTTATGATATTGGCATTAATATTTCATCATTCATAATTATTAATCGTTTTCCTTTCCCCATCTGAAACTTTCATTTTTTAATCCCGCTAAATCTATCACCCGGTTTACTACCGTTAGTGCCGCTTCTTCTATAGTTTTAGGCAGGTTATAAAAAGAAGGAGAGGCCGGGCATATAATACCTCCGGCCAGCGTGACGGTTTCCATATTCCGGATATGAATCAAATTGTAGGGTGTGTCCCGCAGCACGCATATCAATTTTTTTCTTTCCTTCAGCATTACGTCGGCGCCACGGGTAACCAGGTCATTAGAGATGCCGGAGGCAATGCGACCCAATATGCCCATAGAGCAGGGTATAATAATCAAAGCGTCATATTGCGCAGAGCCGGATGCAAAAGGAGCCGTAAAATCTTTTATAGAAAAATACCGGGCGGCAAACGAATCGAAACTTGCATCACCTAACTCTGTTTGCCAAACCATTTTTGCATTGTCGGTAATTACTACAGAAAGCTCCGCAATCTGGTCTTGCAGTGAAGCCAGTTTTTGCAATAGCAATTTTGCATAAATAGAGCCGCTGGCACCTGATATAGCTATAGCAATTTTTTTCATCTTCGTTTGTACTTTCAATCAATAATGAAGATACAAAGGCTAAACACATATAGTAAAATATAGTTCATAAACTAAAAAGAGGCCTTGCAAAAGCCTCTTTTTATTGCGCCGGAAAAGAAATAGAATTAAAATTTATTTTGTGCTTTCAACTCATTGATCGGCGTGGTATTGTCCTTTAAATTATTCATCAGCCAGTCGGTCATTTTGTTCCACAAATGAAAGGTGGTATTGCCGCCATAGATGCCGTGATTTTTATTGGGATAATATGCGCTTTCAAAAACAATATTATTTTGTATCATAGCTTCTACCATCTCCACACTGTTCTGAAAATGCACATTATCATCTCCGGTTCCGTGTATAATTAAAAATTTTCCTTTTATTTCTTTTACATGATTAATAGGCGAGTTATCGTCGTATCCCTGCGGGTTTTCCTGGGGTGTACGCATATACCTTTCGGTATAGATATTATCATAAAACCGCCATGAAGTAACCGGGGCTACGGCAATAGCCGCTTTAAAAACAGCTGCACCTTTGGTAATAGCCAGAGAACTCATAAAGCCGCCATAGCTCCAGCCCCAATGACCAATGCGGTTCTTATCAATATACGGCAGCGTACCTAAATATTTGGCAGCATCAATCTGGTCTTCAATTTCATATTTGCCCAGTTGCAAATAGGTTTTCTTTTTGAATGCTTCTCCTCTAAAACCGGTGCCGGTATTATCCACACTTACCACAATAAATCCATTTTCGGCAAGTAATTGGTGCCAGAAACTCACTGCACCAAACCGGTTGATTACCTGTTGTGAACCCGGACCGCCATAATTGCAAAACAGCACCGGGTATTTTTGGGAAGGATTGAAGTTGGACGGCTTCAATATCCATGCATTTAAGCTGTCACCTTTTGAGTTAGGTATCTTTATGAGTGCTGCTTTTGAAATCTCATAGTCTGCCATCGTATTTTTTAACTGGCTGTTTTCCGATACTACATTTCCCTTTGCAGCGGTAACGCTTTTTTTATTAGCATGAATGGTATAAAGCGTAACAGTTTGCGGCGTATTGATATCAGATAAGTAGTCGTAAAATTTTGTAAAATCAGCATTAAATTCGGCACGATGCCAACCCCGGCCGCTGGTAAGCATCGTAGTTCTTTTTCCATTTAGGTCAGTAACAAATAAGTTCCGGTCAACAGGAGTAGGATACGCAGCAGTATAATACACCAGGCCATTTTTTTCGTCCACGCCATTCACATCGTCTATATCATATGGCGCCTTGGTTAACTGTACTTTCTTTTTCCCATCCGTACTATATGCGTATAATTGGTTGTAGCCATTCATTTCGCTAGCAAACAGGAAGCGCTTACCATCTTTTAAAAACCACCAGTTGTCGGTAATATCAATGTAGTATTTATTCGTTTCTTCATATAGCGGTTGTGCATTGCCGGTAGTTGCGTCGGTGGCTAATAATTTTAAATCGTTCTGGTGACGGTTCATCCAAAAAACCACCAGTTTGTTACCTGTTTGTTCCCATTTTATACGCGGAATATAGATGTCCCCCGTATCGTATTGCGCCTTTACGTTTTGCCCCGTTGCTGTATTGTAAATATGGATTTCTATTTTCGAATTCTCTTCTCCTGCTTTTGGATATTTGTAGGTGTATTGCAGGTTATACTGGTTATTGTACATCGTGATATTATACTCCTTTACTTTGCTTTCATCAAAGCGGTAATACGCCAGGTAGTTGCTATTAGGGCTCCATTCAAATGCCCGGGTAAATTCAAATTCTTCTTCATACACCCAATCACAGTTTCCGTTAATGATATAGTTCCATTTCCCATCGGTTGTAACTGCTGTAGCTTTAGCCGAAGCTATATCATACACATACAAATTGTTATCAAAAACATAAGCAACTTTCTGCCCATCCGGAGAAAAAGTTGGGTGCATAATTTTACTCTGGTTCAGTGGAATTACTTTTTTAGTAGCTACGTCATACAAATAAACCGTTGCCCTGGAAGAACGCCTGTATATCGGTTCACGACCGTTAAAAAATAAAACACGTTTTTTATCGCTGCTTAACTGAAAATCGTTTGTGTTTATTTGTTGGCCATTCTCATCTTTTATATTCTTTGCATCAAATAAACTGTCGGTTGACGCTTCTTCAAACCCTGCAAAGGTTTCATTACGGAAACTGCCTTTTTTGAAGATGTCTTCTAATGTAATTGCTTTCTTTTGAGCGATGGAAAGTAGTGGTAAGAAAAAGAGTATGACTACCAGGTTGCGCATGAAATTATTTTTATGCATAAATGTACCGATTGAGTTTTAATGATAGTATTAATGATTTTGTGACACGTTATTATACTGTAATGGCTAACGCGTTGATTGGCTCTCTATACAACTTCATTGTACAATATGATTACTATATTAAAAATATATTACTATGGATGATGCACCAGCTTTTCCGCTCTGAAAAGCATATCAGCCGACTGTAAAATTTTAGCTTTCAATTTTGGATTATATGCCGGATGTGCTTTTAAAAAATTTCTGACAACTGCAGCGGCTTCTGCTGATTGATAGGAGCCGAAAGTGGCGCCCAGCCAGGATTGTGGAAAAAAGATATCGCCGGTAAGTTGAATTTCCTGCAACAACTCCAGGCTTTCTTTTAAATACTTTTGAGAAGTGGCTGCCCGTAAAGGATGATGCAAATAATCTAATGCGGCTGTAACCCATGCTTCTTTTTGGCAGTTCTTTTCATCTTTTAAGGAAGCAAAAAAGGCATCACGGGTATGCAC
>JAICHT010000087.1 GCA_025924755.1 Chitinophagaceae bacterium
ATAAGAAGTGGCACTGTAAAAATAATTACCGGCCATAGGGCTGTTGTCGAAAAAAACCTTATCATACAAAGGCTCCTGTGCTTTTATAGTATTGCACAGCAAAATGAACCAGGCAAGCTTATACATAATAAGTTATTTACTTGTTGAATGAAGGACTTGTAAAACCTAGTTTCTTTAATCCATTTTGCACTTCGGGGCAACTCATAAACAGTTTCCATAATAAGCCGCTGCGGTAGTTCTCGATCATTACGATCTCTGGTCCCTGGTCAATAGCAAGGTACGATTTGGCATACCAGTTTTGTGTTTCATCAAAAGCATCCGTAAAGCCATATTCACCCCATATCTTATCACCAAGATCATAATAAAAATGCCTGAGTGCCTGCATCGAATATTCCGGTGTATAGGGGAAGGCCGATATAGCAGCCGTGGGTGTTATCACTCCTAAGTCATTAGTAGGTGTATGTGCATTATAACCCCATGGATTATCGCTGGCAGTTAAGCCCCAGCAATTTGCGCCGTAGCCTTTAAAGTGCTTCGGATTTTCCAAACAGTAGGCATGATTAATTAAGGTGTGATTCTGGTTTTGCATCCAGTAATCCGCATATTGATCTTTGAGTCCGTGCGGGTCCAGGCCTAAAAAAGAATAATGTGTAAAAAATAAAGGACCGCCATAGTCGAAGCCTAACGGTAATAGGTAACCGTAGAATTTCTTGCCGTTTTTAAAGAAGTCGCTTTGCGCCCAACCGCGGTTATATACTGCGCTGCTTACCGGGTACCGTTCGGCAGATGCTGCCAGTACATAGGTAATCAACGTTTCGTTGTAGCCGCGTACCGGAAAGTTCATGCTCCAGTCGTTGTTTGGACTCCAGTGCCAATATAAAACCTCTTCGCCGCCTTTGGTAAACCAGTTCCATTCTACATCATTCCATATCCAGTTTATTCTATTGCGCAATTCTGTTTCCACTTGGTTTGAGCCATTAAAATATTGCCGGGCACAAAGCAGTCCTTGCAGTAAGTAAGAGGTCTCCACCAGGTCAGCGCCATCATCTTTACGGCTAAAGCGTATGACCTTTCCCGTTGCCCCGTTCATCCAGTGTGGAAATGCACCATGAAAAGCATCGGCTTTCCATAAAAAAGAAACCATTATCAACAAACGCCTGGCTGCCGTATCCCGTGTAATCCAACCCCTGTTTGTGGCCACAATAATGCTCATCATTCCAAAGCCGGTGCCGCCGGTGGTTACTACTTCATTGCCATAGTCAAAATCGGTATTGCTTCTTTCTCTTGCCATGCCGCTTACCGGATGGGCAAAGTTCCAGAAGTAACGGAATGTCTGCTTTTGCACCACATCAAGCAAAGCCGAATCGGAAAGGTCTTTAAGGATACTTGTAGCCGCAATACTATTGCTCTTGGCAACGGTCTTTTTCTTTTGTGCAAAAGCGGCATGGCAAAAGATCAGTAACAGAATGAGGAGTAAACTTCTATATTTCATATTGCGATGGATCGTTTAATTAATTATTTAAAATACAATTACTCAGGCAACTATAAATCAGGACTTTGAAAGCCAAGGTTTTTCATACCGCTTTTTATCTCCGGGCAACTCATAAACAGCTTCCATAAAAGGCCACTTCGGTAGTTCTCGATCATTACTACCTCTGGTCCCTGGTCAATAGCCAAATAAGAATCGGCGAACCAGATATTGGTTAAGTTGAATGCATCCGTAAAGCCATATTCACCCCATATCTTATCACCCAATGTATAGTAAAAAAAGTGAAGCGCATTCATAGATTCGTCAGGCGTGTAGGGCAGGGATGAAATAGCAGCAGTTGGCGTTATTACGCCGACATCATTATCAGGCGCATGGGCAGCATAACCGCTTACGTTGTCATCGCTTGCAGTAAGTCCCCAGCACACCGTACTATAACCGTTGTAGTTTTTTGGATTGGCTACGCAATAGTTATAATTGATCTTTGCATGTGCAGTCGTTTGCGTGGCATAGTTGGCATATGCATCGGAAAGATGGGTAGGATTGATGCCCATAAAAGAATAGTGTTCAAAAAATAACGGGCCACCCTGTGGCGGCCCTAACGGCAATTGTACGCCATAATAAATATTGCCATTTTTGATAGCTCCATTTTTTGCCCAGCCATTATCATATACAATTTTGGGAATAGGATTGGTAGGAGCGGAAGCCGCCAGCACATAGGTAATTAAGGCTTCGTTCCAACCCTGAACCGGCATATTCATATCCCAATAAAAGTTGGGGGACCAGTGCCAGTATAAAACGTTCTGTCCATTATTCCTGAACCAACTCCACTCTACATTATTCCAAAGTGTATTGATATCTTTTCGTAAAGTTGCTTCCACAACATCAGCCGTATTAAAATATTGACGGGCACATAGCAGGCCTTCCATCAGGTAAGAAGTCTCCACTAAATCCGCTCCATCATCTTTAGCGCTAAAGGGCACAGTAGTACCTGTGGCGCCATTGATCCAGTGCGCAAAAGCACCATGATAATGCGTGCAATTATTTTTTAAGAAAGCTACTAATTTAGTAAGCCGTGCCAGGCCATCTGACCGTGTAATAAAATTGCGGTTAATAGCTGTGAGGATAGCCATCACTCCAAAGCCGGTACCGCCCGTAGTGCATATATCTCCGGATGAATTTCGTTCTCTTGCCATACCTGAAACCGGGTGGCCGAAATCCCAGAAGTACCTGAATGTTTGCTTTTGCACCAGGTCCAGTAAATCGTTATCAGACAAGCGTGTAAATTTATCAGTAGAATCAATGGCTGTGGTAAGCTTAATAGTTACCGGGTTGATAAGTTTGCCACCAGTTGCCGATACTAAATCCGGCGAGACAGCAACGACATAATTGGCAAGCCCCTTTAGCGGTTGTGCCGGTTGTATAGTAACTACACTATTGTTGTTTTCTAAGGATAGTGTAAAAGGTGTAGCTGTGTTGGTATTATCGGTAAATGAAAATTTTTGGTTGACATCCGCAGGCTGCACGGCTGCAGAGAACGAAAATTTAATGACCGGTGACGTATTTACACCGGTATAAGAAAGGCCTCCATTGTATTTACCATTTACCGTAAAACTTAAGGTAAAAGAACCGGAGTTACTATCAGTGCTATCCTTTTTCTTGCAACCCGCAAAACAAGCTAAGTATAAAGAAAGAAGAAAACAAAACCGGATGCTTTTTACACGCATATTTTACATTTATAGCTATTTCCAATCAATATTATATTCAACTAAAGGCTTACGAACGATCGAATAATAAATAAAGCTAAAGCTATATAAATGATACAGCTTTAGCTTTATGGGTATATACCCGAATGCTTATTGACCTGCTACACCCAATTTATATAAGGCTTGTATATCCGCAGCGCCAAGGGCTGTGTTGTATACTCTTATTTCGTCAATATTACCCGTCATTGGCACCGTCCAGGTATCAGTGGTTAGTTCTTTCCCCGGTATATTATTATACCAGCCTCCAATAATTACTTCGTTGGGTTTAGTGAGTTGAAAATAATTATCACCCCTGTTTTGATAGTCCGGTGCACCTATTTTTATACCGTTTGCCCATACCTGTATGGTATTGGACGGATAATCGTACGTTAGCACCAAATGCACCCATTTGTTAGCCCCTATGGTAGGTGATTTGTAACTGTCTAACCAGGATGCATTCAGGTTATCCTGCGTACCGCCGTTGGCATCTGCAAAGTCCGGGTGAACCACCAGGTCGCTTGTATCGGAGGCGGGGTGCTGGCCGGTTTCCAGCAGAAAATTAATATTGCCCCAAAACTGTCCCGGACGGGCCAGTGTAAACGTAAGCGTAGGGGTGGAGCCATTATTTAAAATTTGCACCCACTCACTTACTGTAAAACTTTTTAGTGTGTCATTGAACGCTGGTATTTGCGTGGCATAATACAAATATCCACTGTTTAAGCCTAACGCTTTGCCCTTTACACCATTGCTTACATACGAGTCATTGGAATGGGACGTGGGAGCAGTACCCGATTTGATTTCATTTTCATTGTCATCAAAATTCCAATACGCAATCAGGTTGGCGGTGGCTACCTGTCCGGAGCTATCGAAACCTTCAATCTTCCCGGTATAATCATTGGGCGATACGGACGGCAAATGGTTCGGATTATCCTTTGAGCAGGAAGTAAGCAGGCCGGAAAACAGAACGCTTGCTGAAAAAACAACTATGATCGATTTATAGGAATGATTCATAAAATAGTTTTTGATACTGAATTAATTAATACCCCGGATTTTGTTTTAGCACCCCCTTCGATAGATCTATTTGCGTTTGCGGAATGGGAAGCAACTCATCGCGACCGGGAGTAAAGTTAGTTTTACCGGCCGCATGCAACACGTTAGCCGCTATTCCCCATCGCACCAGGTCAAAGAACCGTTCGTGCTCCATGGCTAATTCAATACGGCGTTCATGTTGTATAGCTGTCCGTAGTTCTCCCTGATCGGTAGTAGTAACAGCAGGTAAGATAGCGTTATTGCCATTTCGTGCCCGGGCTCTCACCATTTCCAATTTGGAAAGTGCTGAGTCGGTGTTTGCAGCACCCCCTAATTCATTGGCCGCTTCGGCATACATCAGTAATACATCTGCATAGCGTAAGATCCGTATGTTCATCCACCATCCAAAACGGTCACCAACAGCAGCCCGTACCGTAGGATTGGTATATACTTTCTCATTATAACGCGGGTTCGGCTCTACCGGGAAAACTTCTCCATATTTAGTAGGAGCCGTACTAGGCGCATATAATATAGTGCTGGCTTTTCTTGGATCTCCGGGTTCGTAAGCCGCATCCAGCTGGGCAGAAGGAACATTAAAGCCCCAGCCCAGGTCGTTCCAGTCTGTGCCTCTTACGCCTTGTACATTGGCATATTGAACGCCATACGAGTCTTCTTTATGGTTCGCATCGGCATATGCCTGAATTTCGAAAACCGATTCGCTGGAGTTTTCTCCATCTTCGGTAAATATTTTATCATACGGTGTATTTAAGTCATAAACACCGGAACCAATCACCACGTCAGCTGCTGCCATTGCCTGTCCCCATTTCTTTTGATAGAGGTACACCTTGGCAAGCATGCCATTTGCAGCCCCGCTTGTGGCCCTGCCAATATATTTGACATCCCATTTTGCAGGCAGAATGGAGGCTGCATATTGCAGGTCTTGCTCAATAAAGGCATATACGGCTGCAGGAGCCGATTGGCTGATATTGGATTCACCTACATTGGTAAGTACGGTATCTACCAGCGGTATATTACCAAAAAGCCGAACCAGCATAAAATAGCTATAGCCCCGTAAAAACCTTGCTTCCGCTTTTGCCAGGTTTTTAGTAGGTTCGGGCGTATTGGCACTATCCCTGGCTACCTGGTCCAGCACTACGTTGCACTTGGTGATAACTCCGTAATAGCCGGTCCATAAATCATTGGTTAAGCCATTAGTAGGCGTTACCGGAAAATTATCCATTTCTATTTGTGCCGGAGCATCGGCTGCCGTACTGCCCTTATCGGCATCATCGCTTCTGATACTGACTGCGCCCACAAAACCAAAAACGGAAGTTTCCCAGGTACGCAATCCAGCGTAAGCTGCGAAAACATATTGATCGTATGGACCGCCGCCGGAAGGATAAGGATAGTTGTTGGTAGTATATTGGCCCAGTGGAATGCGGTTAAGAAAATCTTTTTTGCAACCTGCTAAAATTCCCCCAAGAAGCACTATGGAAAAACCTGCTATCAGAAGGAAGTTATTATTCATTCTTCGCATAAAATTGTTTTTAAAGTTTTTAAAAGGTTACGTTTACGCCAAAGGAGTAAATAGCCGGTACCGGATAAACTCCATTATCAGCCCCCGCAGTTACCGGATCGCTTACAGGTACTTCAGGTGTATACCCGGTAGCATGCGTAAAGGTGGCCAGGTTTTGCCCGCTTATGTAAACCCGTAACATTTTAAAAGCACTGTTTTTTGATCGGCTTGTATTAAAGGTATAGCCCAGCTGCAGGGTGCGGATGCGGAAATAATCACCCGGCTCTAACCAATAACTGGAAAACAGATAGTTGTTAGCACGGGTGTTGTCTAATATAGGTTCTACATTGGTAGTGCCGGCAGCTGTCCAGGCATTTAAGCGGTTAACCTCGTAATTAAGGGTGGCGAAAGTAGCGGTTCTACGTGCTACATAAATTTTGTTTCCTGCCACACCCTGCAGATCTACATTCAAATCAAAACCCCTATAACCCATTGCTATCGTACCGCCAAAATTATATTTTGGAAAAGGAGTGCCCAAGTAAGTACGGTCGTTCTGATCAATTTTGCCGTCGCCGTTTACATCTTTGTAAGAAATATCACCAGGTGCAGAAGAACTCATATGCGGTGTTTTATCCAGCTCGGCAGTAGTTTGATAAATACCGGTTTGTACATAACCGTAAAAATAACCGATCGAATAGCCGGACTGTGTGAGGTTAATGCCATTGGTTATCTGAAAATTGATATTGTTACCGATCGATTCTACTTTGTTGGTATTAACGCTGAAATTTCCGTTAACAGAATAACTAAAATCTGTTCCTACACGATCTTTCCAACCTGCTGATATCTCCAGCCCTTTATTATCAATAGTTCCGAGGTTGGTAAAATAACCGGTATTTCCGGAAGCGCCGGGCAAGGTAATAGTGGTAAGAATATCATGTGTTTTCCGGTCATAAAAATCAACTTCCAGGTTTAATTTATTTTTTAAAGTATGCAGTTCAAAACCTGCATCTTTTCCTTCCACAGTCTCCCAGTGTAAATTAGGATCAGGTACATAAGCTGCTACTACCGATGTATAGATGTTGTTTCCGAAGATGCCCACGTTTGCGTTATTCAAAGCAGGGTACGATAGGTAGTTGCCGATATTTAAACCATTACCCACTGTACCCCATGAAGCTTTTAGCTTCAGAAAGTCGGCCCAACTTACTCCTTTCATGAAATTTTCATCAGTTAACACCCAGCCTACGCCCACGCTACCAAAATTGCCCCATTGCCTGGAGGGAGAAAATTTAGAGGTACCGTCTCTGCGGAACGTGACATTTAATAAATAACGGTTTTGAAAAGCATAGTTTACCCTTCCGAGGTAAGAGATGGAAGCATCTTCTGAAGCGCCACCGCCAAAAGTACCCGGATTTGATTGCTGCGCCGTATTCAAATACCAGAAGATGGAATTCTTGGGTATGTTTAAGGAGGTGTCTGTTCTGTTACCGTTTGTAAATTCGTTATAATGGTATAGCGTACTGAAGCCTGCAAGTACCGTTAAATGATGGCCTCCTTTTAAGTTTTTATCAAAGGTTAAGGTGTGGTCCTGCTGGTAGGTTTTGTATAAGGTCTGCGATTGATTAACACTCGTATGCGCCAGGTTATTATAGCTGGTATCGGTAGTAGTAGCGCCTTCGCCAAAATTAATAAAATGAAAAGGCAGGCTACCATAGCCTCTTGTCTGGTTAAAACCAAGGTCGGTATAAAAGGTAGATTTCCAGGTAAAGCTTTTTAGAAATTTAATTTCGGCAAACACATTGCCTGTAACACGATAGCCGCTATTTAGCGTATTGCCATTCTCCAGGTCGATGGCGGCAACGGGGTTACCCACCTGCGCCCTTTGAAAAGAAGGCATGGAATAATACACGCCATCCCCCGCTTTAACCGGAACAATAGGTGCCGCCCATAAAGCCCCGTTTTGTACACCGCCAACAGGCGGGTTTTGCTGCCAGTAAAATCCATTGATCTCGCCACCTAACCGGATATTGTTGGTAATGTGAATTTCCTGGTTCAAACGGGCTATATACTTTTTGTAATTATCATACTTTAAGATTCCCTGCTGGTTGGAATATCCGATATTAAAATAAGTGGTACTTTTTTCTGAGCTGTTGGCAACACTTAAGCTATTGTTGGAAATCAATGCGGTGCGGTATATCTGGTTCTGCCAGTCTGTATTAGCGGTGTAATTAGTAAAGTCAAAAGGAGCGGCTCCAATATTTTGCAGTTGACGGGCAAATAAGGTTTTAAATCCTTCGGCGTCAACTACTTTCACTTTATTATTCAACTTTTGTATGCCTACATTTGCCTGGAAGCTCACGGTGGTCTGGCCTCTTTTGGCCCGTTTGGTAGTTATAATTATTACGCCGTTGCCACCTTGTAAACCATATATGGCAATAGAAGACGGGTCTTTTAATACTTCTATACTTTCAATATCAGCCTGGTTCAAATAATCAATATTGGTTTGCAATATGCCATCCACTACATATAAGGGATCGGCATTATTGGTAGAATTCACGCCCCGTATCCTAACGGTAGGAGACGCCCCGGCCTGTCCGGAGTTAACGATAGTAAGTCCGGCCACTTTTCCCTGCAGCGATGAAACGGGATTGACAGATGGCCTGTTGGCTACTTCGTCGCCGCTAATAACAGTAATGGACCCGGTAAGGTCTCTTTTCCGTTGGGTACCATATCCTACAACTACTACCTGCTCAAGTGCTGTAACGGCACTGGTAGATAAGGTAATAGTAAGTGTCTGCTGATTGTTGATGGGTACTGTTCTGGAAGTAAAGCCCACATGTGATATGGTTAATGTTCCGTTAGCAGGAGCCGATAGGGTAAACTCGCCGTTGGTATTAGTAGCGGTGCCTGCATTAGTACCCCGTACCGCCACCGACACGCCGGATAATGCCTGGCCTGAATCGCTGATGACCTTGCCGGTTATAGTAATGTTTTGTGCATTGCTTTTTTGTGTAAAGCCGATCAGGGAGAAGGCCGTTAAAATAAAAAAGAGCAATTTCCCTTGCCATGTGCGCAGGTAATTACTCTGGTTCGAGTTTAGTTGTTTCATATGTTATTATTAAAAGTTACTGATGTAGAACGAAAGAGATAACTATTTGTGCTTGCTGTTAGGAGCTATTAATGGGAAAGATGATATGCCTGTGCTTGGCTATCAGGTATAGATAGCAGTCTTTTGCAATGATATTGGTAAGGCAAAGTGTAGCTGGCATCGTCAATATATAATCTGTGCTGTTATTCAGACAATTATATTAAACGAAAAGCTGCAATACTTCTTATGTTTTTTAGCTGTATAAGCCAAAGGCAATAAGAGTGTTGCAGCTGCTAAAGTAAAATGTAAGGCTGGTATGTCAGGCCGCTGCCTGCGCTTTTATATCATTCATTGATATGCCCATATGGCTTTCGTTAAATACACATTCTCCATTTTTAATAACCAGCACCTGCGGCGACTCGTGGTGTACTTTAAAGGTTTCAGCCACCGAATTCGATAGCCTCCGGTTGGCAATCAGGTCCAGTAAATAAAAGTCAACATCAGTAGGCTGATCGGCTTTTTGCAAACGCTGAAATGCAAGGGCACTAATAGAGCAACGGGTACTGTGTTTAAAAATGATCTGCGGTTTTTGTTGCGAGTTTTTTATAATATCGTTCAACTGCTCCTCACTGGTTAAATGAATCCAATTCATACACTATAATTTAAAATTTATCGGTAACGATAGGCGCCGGAGCCGGTTACGGCCGGACAACCATATTTGCTGCGGGCAACAGAACAGGAAGTGAATGCAATGATTGCTGTAATTAACAGGATAAAGGATAAGGTTTTGTTTTTCATATATTGGTTTTGATATTAAACAATTTATCTTGCCGGATATTTTGCAAAGATAACTGGAACGAATCAGGGCAAATGTAGCAGCTTGGTTAATAATATGCAAGCGCAGCCTGATAATTAATTGTTTTCCTGTATATGATTTGCCTGCTTTCAAAACAATATATTTATGAACATCCATTTAATATCCATAGGCGGCAGTGTGATGCACCAGCTTGCCATAGCACTAAAGCGAAAAGGATACCAGATAAGCGGTAGCGATGATGAAATTTTTGAACCCGCCCGTACCAATTTAGAAAAAGAAGGCATTCTACCTGCCGTTATAGGATGGAATCCCGAAAAAATTTCAACCGAACTCGATGCGGTGATATTAGGCATGCACGCCAAAGCCGATAATCCGGAGCTGTTAAAAGCTAAGGAACTGAACATTCCGATTTATTCTTTTCCGGAATATATTTATAAAGAAAGCCTTAATAAGACCAGGATAGTAGTAGGCGGCAGCCATGGCAAAACCACCACTACTTCTATGATCATGCATGTATTGAAACATGCCGGTAAAGATTTTGATTATTTGGTAGGCGCCCGGCTGGAAGGCTTTGACCAATCCGTAAAAGTTACCGATGCAGCTTATATTGTATGCGAGGGGGATGAGTACCCGGCCAGTATTGTAGAAAAGCGGCCTAAGTTTCACTTCCTGTTTCCGCATATTGCGGTGCTTACCGGCATTGCATGGGACCATATCAATATCTTTCCCACATTTGAAAATTATGTGGCGCAGTTCCAAATCTTAATCGGAAAAATAAAGTCCGGCGGTCATTTAATTTATAATGAAACGGATGATGTGCTGAATGATTTAGTGAAAAAAACCCGGCGGGATGATCTGTACTATCATCCATATAGCGTGCCGCCACACACGATAACTGCCGGCAAAACCACCATGAGTATTGAAGGTGCAGAAGTGCCACTAAAAGTTTTTGGAAACCACAATTTAATGAACGCACAAGCGGCGTGGCTGGTATGCAAACAGCTAACCATTTCTGCCACTCAGTTTGGTAATGCCATCCGCTCCTTTACCGGTGCTGCCAAGCGCCTGGAACTCGTTGCTCAAAATGACAGCACTATTATTTATAAAGATTTTGCCCATGCGCCTTCCAAAGTAAAAGCTACTATGGAAGCGGTGAAAGCGCAGTTTCCGGGTAAGAAATTAGTAGCGGTATTGGAACTGCATACGTACAGCAGTTTAAACGAAACCTTCATGCAGGAGTATAAAGATGTAATGGCTCCGGCAGATGAAGCCGCCGTATTTTTTTCAAAGCATGCACTGGAGTTAAAGCGATTACCAGAGCTTAAAAAAGAAGTGGTGCAGCAAGGATTTCATTCAAGCAACCTTACGATATGCAATACAAAAGAAGAATTGGAAAAATGGCTGAACGATCAAAAATTTGCAAACACGGTACTGCTGTTTATGAGTTCGGGCAATTATGACGGATTGAATATAGAAAGCTTTGCTAAAACTATCACGCAAAACAATGCGTAATATGAACAAGGGCACACACAATCCTTTACCTTTACCGCGCATAATTGATGAATCCCGAATGTTACAATTAAAAAAACCACTTGCTTTTATTGACATTGAAGCAACCGGCACCAACATCAGTACCGACCGTATCGTAGAAATTGCTATTATCAAATATTTGCCCGATGGCAACCGCAGCGTAAAACGCCGGCTGGTAAATCCGCAAATGCCGATGGCGCAAAATATTATTGATATCCATGGCATCACCGACGATATGGTGCAGCATGCGCCTACTTTTAAACAATTAGCGCACGAACTAAAACAGTTTTTGGATAATTGTGATATTGCCTGCTACAATGCTTTTAAATTGGATATGCCGCTTTTGATAGAAGAATTTTTAAAGGCAGAAGTGGAGTTTGATGTAAAAGGAAGAAAGATTGTAGATGTGCAGAAGATCTTTTATCAAATGGAGCAACGCACCCTTTCTGCCGCATACCGGTTTTATTGTAATAAATCGCTGGAAAATGCACACAGCGCCGAGATTGACGCCAATGCAACTGCTGAAATATTGATAGCTCAACTGGAGCGATATCCGCAATTAGGCAATACGGTAGATTCGGTTTTAAAACAAATAGGAGAGGACAATATTATTGACTTTGCCCGCCGGTTTGCCTACGATGAAAAGGGCAGGGAAATCTTTAATTTTGGGAAGCATAAAGGTAAGCTGGTATCCGATGTTTTAAAAGCAGAACCACAGTATTACGACTGGATGATGAAAGGGGACTTTTCATTAAATACCAAGCAAAAGCTTACCGAGATTTACACCCGCATCATGCTAAAAAAATTCTAAGCCTTACGATTTATTTTTACTCGTGGAGAAACTTGTAATAATACCTACTTATAATGAAAAAGAAAATGTGCAGGCAATAGTGCAGGCCATTTTTGATCTGCAACAGGATTTTCATATTCTTATTATTGACGACGGTTCTCCGGATGGTACGGCTGCTATTGTAAAAAGTTTACAACCTCAATATAACAATACTGTTTTTTTAGAAGAGCGCCAGGGCAAGCAAGGCCTAGGTACGGCTTACATATTTGGTTTTAAATGGGCTATAGCCCGCGGCTATGATTATATATTTGAAATGGATGCCGACTTCTCGCACAATCCTGCCGACCTGCCGCGTTTGTATGACGCTTGTAAAAACGGTGGCGCCGATGTAGC
>JAICHT010000088.1 GCA_025924755.1 Chitinophagaceae bacterium
GGATGCCGCATGGATCACTTTTATTATCAATCTCATGAAATGAGTTGATAGCAGTGCGATAAAAAAGGCTGGGCTGATACGAAATTAAATTGAATTTAAAATACCGTCGCTTTAATGAGTTACGTTAACAATTCATTATTTCTATCTATATACTTAACATTAAGCTACTCCGTTTTTGATGCAGTATGCAATGAATAAATATTTAAACAAAATTTATTTTTCAACCCAACCATTAAAATTATTGGTACATCTTAGCCATAAGTAGCATTAGCTGAAACACTTTAATAAAAAGGTATGGACAGAAAAGAATTTTTATCATTACTTGGATTTAGTACGGCCTCTGCTGCATTGGTGAGCTGCTTAGGTGGTTGCAAAAAGGATGCGGCCGCTTCTGCTGCAAATACTACGGGCCCAGCCGGTGTAGACTTTACACTGGATATATCGCAACCGGCTAACGCAGCTTTGCAAACAAATGGCGGCTATTTGTACAGCCATAATATTATAGTTGCTAAAACAGTAAATGGAGACTATATAGCAGTACAGCAATCCTGCACCCATGAACAGTTTACATTAGCTTACGAAGCATCTCAACACCTTTTTTATTGCGATGGCCATGGTGCTACTTATTCGGAAACTGGCGCTGTAACCGGAGGCCCTGCACCCAGAAACCTGACTACCTATAAAACACAGTTGAGCGGCAATATGTTAAGAGTTTATTCATAAATCGCTGATTGTAGTAACTGGCATCAGAGTTGAATACTATTAATTATTGCTCGTATCTTATAAATTATTACCTCATGAAATTACTTTTTGTTCTACTTTCTGCATGGCTTTTTACCGCATCGCCGGTATGGCTTACCAACTTTGAAACGGCAAAAACAGAAGCGGCAACCTCTAATAAGTTAATCATTCTTAACTTCTCCGGCTCTGACTGGTGCGGCCCGTGTATTCGGTTGCGGAAAGAAATATTTGAATCAGATGCATTTACCAAGTATGCCGCTGATAACCTGGAGCTGGTAAACGCTGATTTTCCAAGATTAAAAAAACATGAGTTGCCAAAAGAGCAAATAAAGCAGAATGACGAGTTAGCAGATAAATACAACCCCAAAGGAAGATTTCCATATACGTTACTACTGGATGCCCAAGGCAAGGTTTTAAAAACATGGGATGGATTTCCGGATGAAACGGCTGAAAAATTCATAGACGAAATTAATGCTGCGCATGCTCATTAATCTGGCAAAGGAAGAAATGGTATTACATAAAAAAGTGTTGCGCTTAATGGGCAACCGCTTTGAAATTAGCGTGGTGAGCGATCACCCAATATGGGCTGAAACCTGTATTAATAATGCCATAGAAGAAATTAGCCGCATTGAAAAATTATTAACCACCTTTAACGAGAGCAGTCAGACCAACGAAATAAATCAAAATGCCGGCATCCGGCCAGTTAAGGTTGATAAAGAAGTATATGACTTAATTGAACGGTCGCTGCGCATATCAAAACTTACACAAGGTGCATTTGATATTACGTATGGTTCTATTGATAAGCGTCTCGGGAACTTTGATACGAACATGAAAGCTTTGCCAGACAAGAAAGTGGCAAAGCAAATGGTGCGGCTGATTAATTACCGTAACGTACTATTAGATGAAGATACCTGCACAGTCTTTTTAAAAGAAAGGGGTATGCGTATTGGCTTTGGTGGCATTGGTAAAGGATATGCAGCCGACTGTGCTAAAAAAGTTTTACAACAAAAAGGAATAGCAAGTGGCGTAGTAAATGCTGCCGGCGACCTAATCACATGGGGATTGCAACCGAATGAGCAACCCTGGACCGTTGGCATTGCCGACCCAAATGCAAAGCAACATCCTTTTTCCTATCTCGATATCAGCAATATGGCAGTAGCCACTTCCGGCACTTACGAAAAATTTGCATTGATTAACGGAAAGAAATATTCTCACACTATTGATCCTAAAACCGGTTACCCGGTTACGGGTATCAAAAGCGTTACGGTTATATGCCCAAGTGCCGAATTGGCCGATGCAATGGCTACTCCTATTATGGTTATGGGCATCAAAGCCGGCCTTGATATGGTGAACCAGATAAAGGGAATTGCCTGTATTATTATTGATGATAACGACCATTTATTTTCTTCCAAAAACATAAAAATTTCTTTTTAATGATATATAAACAATGGGCAACTGGAAAAGCATTGCTGGCAATAGGGTGTGTGCTTAGCCTGAGTGCCTGCCAAACAGTAAAGGAGTATCAGAAAAACCGGCTGAACGATGCAGAAATGGAATTATCAACCCGTAAAGTTCAAAAATTTGAACTCAATTTTCAGGCGTACCGCGAAGGCGCGTCCGGTGCTAATGGCGGAAAAACCGGCGGGGGCTGTGGCTGTAATTAATCAGAAAAAAGTAATTTATTAATATGAGAAAAATTTCGTTGAGCGTTTTAGGAATGTACTTTAGTATACTGAGTGCTTTTTCACAAACTACTGTAGATTCAAGCCAATATAAAAGCAAGAGATTAACTGTAGATGAAATAAATTTCGTATCGGGGTATTATCACCAGGATGGCAATCATTCTGCAGTAACCGGAGGTGTAGGCACTGAAAACCTTACCGACTTTGCAAATACGATTGAACTTAAAATGTCGAAGTATGATAGCAAATTACGCAAGCGCAGCCTTGGCCTCGAAATGGGAATAGACCACTACACCTCTGCTTCTTCTGATAAAATTGATCCCAGGACCATATCATCGGCTTCTATGTCCGATACGCGTTTTTATCCTTCTGCTTCCTGGAGCATTCAAAACGAAGAAAAGCGAACCACTTTTGGTATTACCGGAGCTTTTTCTAAAGAATATGATTATACTTCTTACGGCGCAGGGCTAAACTTTACCAAAGCTTCAAAGAATAACAACAGGGAATTCACCGCCAAACTACAAACCTACTTTGATCAATGGAAAGTTATATATGCTTATGAACTAAAACCTGCCGGTTATGGTTCGGGTGCCGAACACGATGACAGAACCTTGTTCAATTCGCCACGCGATTCCTATAGCGGTTCTTTTTCTTTATCGCAGGTTGTAAATCAGCGTTTACAAATAGCAATTGTGGCAGAGCCTACCTATCAACATGGATTACTGGCTACTAAATATCAAAGGGTATATTTTACAGATGGTTCGGAACGTGCTGAAACACTGCCTGGCAGCCGTTTTAAGCTTCCACTGGGGATCAGGGCCAATTACTTTTTAGGCGACCGTTTCATTCTGCGAAGCTTTTACAGGTATTACCAGGATAACTGGGGATTGAAAGCCCATACTATTGATTTGGAAATGCCTGTTAAGTTAACGTCATTTGTATCGATCAGTCCATTCTATCGTTTTTATAGTCAAAATGCAGTAACCTATTTTGCGCCTTATGCACAGCATGATGCCAGCGAAAATTATTATACCAGCGATTACGATCTTTCAAAATTTACCAGCAATTATGTGGGTGCTGGTATTCGGTTAGCTCCTCCTAAAGGAGTGTTTGGAATACAACAGTGGGCCAGTGCAGAATTGCGATATGGACATTATAGCAGAAGCGATGGTTTACAATCCAATCAATTAAGTCTGCATATTAAATTAAAATAATCAGCAACTCTTCATAGCATGGTTTTGGTTTAAAAAGAGCTTCTGTATCTACAGAGGCTTTTTTCATAAACTATTGATTTACTAAAATCAGAATTTTGATAGTATTCAAATTATTAAAACTATGGTGTTTAAAAAATTTGCGGAAAGGCTCAGCCATCTTGCTCCGGTGGTAGCAGCCTGCCAGCTAATAGAGCCCATTCCCGGCGCAACTATCCTGCTGTAGGAAGGATCGCCTCCTGCTGACCTATTACCCGATAAACACCCACACCAAAATAAAAAGAGCAAAAAATTCGTAATTAAAGGAAACTTTAAAAATAATATTGCCTCAAAATGCTTGCTTCGGTTATTTAAATAAAGCAGCTTCACATTACTACTTTTATTTTTAATTCATTACAAGATTATTACCGGAGATTTACTAAAGATTATTTTTAAAATGGAGCTGGTAAAATCTTGATGAAATGTAAGATTGCATATAAGCTGGGTAATAATACCATTAGCTTTATGATCTTATTTTCAAATCAACAATAGCTTTATATGCCAATATGACAATCTAACTTATTTGGAACATCACTTGTTAATAGCTACTTCATAATAATTACCTACAATTTTTAATACTATGCAGGAAAAAGGAACGATATCAATTCATACGGAAAACATTTTCCCAATCATTAAAAAGTTCTTGTATTCAGACAACGAGATCTTCTTGCGGGAACTGGTTTCTAATGCAGTAGATGCTACCCAAAAAGTTAAACGGCTAGCGTCTTTAGGACAATACAATAAAGATTTAGGAAATTTAAAAGTGTCAATATCCTTTGATGAAGCCAAAAAAACCATCACCGTTTCCGACAACGGTATTGGCATGACGGGAGAAGAAATAAAAAAGTATATCAACCAGATTGCTTTTTCGGGCGCTACGGAGTTTATGGAAAAGTTTAAAGAGGCTAAAGATGCCAACGAAATTATTGGTCGTTTCGGCTTGGGATTTTATTCTGCTTTTATGGTGGCAGATAAAGTAGAAATTGAGACGCTATCTTACCAGGATGGCGCTGAGCCTGTAAGATGGATTTGTGACGGAAGCACAGAATTTGAAATAAGTGAAGGCACAAGAACACACCGGGGCACAGATGTGATACTGTATATTAACCCTGAATCTGAAGAATTTTTAAACCAGTATAAACTCCAGGAAATACTTGATAAATATTGTAAGTTCCTACCGGTTCCTATTATGTTTGGAACTAAAACAGAACAGGAACCTGACGGAGAAGATGCAGAGGGAAAACCGAAATACAAATCGGTTGAAGTGGATAATATCATCAATAATACTTCGCCGATATGGACGAAAGCACCAGGGGAACTGTCCGACGAAGATTATCTTAATTTTTATAAAGAACTTTACCCGCTTTCCGAAGACCCACTGTTTTGGATTCACCTGAATGTGGATTATCCGTTTAATTTAACAGGCGTCCTGTATTTTCCAAAAGTGAAGAATGATTTTGATTTGCAACGAAATAAAATCAAGCTCTTCTCCAGGCAGGTGTTTATTACCGACGAAGTAAAAGATATTGTACCCGAGTTTTTAATGCTGCTGCACGGTGTAATAGATTCACCTGATATTCCGCTAAATGTTTCCCGCAGCTTTTTGCAGGCAGATAGCAATGTAAAAAAGATTAACAGCTATATTACCAAAAAAGTGGCCGATAAACTGGCTGAACTTTTCAGAAAAGACCGTAAATCTTACGAAGAAAAATGGAACGACATCGGGCTGTTTGTAAAATATGGAATGATAAGCGAAGAAAAATTCTATGAAAAGGCAAAAGATTTTGCACTGCTTACCAATACTAAAAACGAATATTATACACTAGAAGAATACCGTGAAAAAGTAAAAGAAACACAGACCGATAAAGATGGCAACTGCGTGTATTTATATACTAACGATCCGGCAAAACAAGATAGTTTTATACAGGCAGCCAACAAAAAAGGATATGATGTGCTGCTGATGAATTCGCCAATAGACAACCATTTTATAAATCAACTGGAACATAAGCTGGAAAAGACTTCTCTGAAACGAGTGGACGCAGATGTGATTGACAAATTAATAACAAAAGAAGAAAACTTAACGCACGAACTCACCGAAGAAGAGGCTTCGAAAATTAAACAAATATTTGAAAAAGCCATCAGCAAACCCAATATGACTGTGGAAGTGGAAGGCCTGCATGCAGAAGCCTTACCGGTTACAATTACTATGGACGAATTTATGCGCCGCATGAAAGACATGGCACGCATGGGCGGCGGTGCTATGAACTTTTATGGCTCTTTGCCGGATAACTACAAAGTAGCTATAAACGGAAATCATAAACTGGTAGGACGTATTTTGAATACTGAAAACGAGGAAACGCAAACCCAGCTTGCAAAACAGGCTTTTGACCTTGCCTTATTATCGCAAGGCATGCTTACGGGTGCAGACCTTACAGAGTTTGTAAACCGAAGTGTAAGCTTAATTTAATACTATAAAAAAGGCCTGCTAATAAACAGGCCTTTTTTATAGTTAGGTTTTAAGTTGCCTATATAAAAGTAAAACATGAAAAAAGTGTGAACTGGCATGGTTTATACCAGGTATTTATACACCTGTTTTCTATAAGCCTCCAGGTCTTCTGCAGTAGTTATTTCGTCAAATTTTTCTGATCGTCCATCTGCATATTGCCTCACTAATATCACTATTTCACCACCAACAATTATTCGCCTGGCTTTTGTAAAAATCTTATCCAGTACATCTGTATATTTGTAAGTTTGCAATTCCTCAATTTCACTTACATTAATTTCAAAAGCCTCCATATATAAAATGCTATTTCGTAAAAATGTTAGGGATAAAGATAAATTACTTTGCAGCCGTATAGTTCTTTTTCATAGCTATTTTATAGCGCATAATTACTTCTTTATTGTAGATAATATATAACCATTCAACCGAAGCAGATGCCACTATATAGCTACATGTTATCTTTTTGCCAACTACCTTGCACAACTGTTGCACACTATCTTTTCTACCTACCTGCACAAAAAGCGTTGAGTCAAAAAATAAACTGTCGGATACGACTAAGTCCTTTGTAACATCATCTGTTTCCAGTTCTACGGATATTGTATCTCCTACGGATGCTTCGATAATACCGTTGCTAGGAGTAAATGAATGTATTGGGTACTTGGCAAAACCGGAATATTTAAATGGCGTGTGCTTAAACTCCTCTATAGTGAAATCGGCGGATAACAAAGTCCACTGCGGATCTTCCGGATAATGATCACGGATAAAACTTCTGGGTGGCGTTAAAAAATAAAACTCATCAAAGTTTTTTACATAATCATTACTGAACGATACATAGCCACTTGCCCAGGTTACATCCAGCAATTTCCATGCACTGTCAATATACACCGCATTCCAGGTATGGTTGGCTCTGAACTTTGCACCTGCCCGGTTGCTGTTTGTTTTAGCATAACCGGTTATTATTTCTGAACGTATACCAGCATAATCGCACAGGGTTTTAAATAGGCGTGCATAGCCATCGCATACGGCTACCCCATTTTCTAATACGCCTTCGGCCACTCTTTCATTTAAAGGTTTTAATACGCTTGAGGTATCGTCAGTTTCAGAATGAAAAGCAATTTTAGAGTAGGAGTTGGAGCTATGAGGCGATACACGTACTCTATAAGCAATGTGCTCTGCTATCCACTTAAAAATAGAACGTACTTTTTGTAAATCGGTAGTGTAATTAGCGGTGAGTTGTTTGGCTAATGTATCTGGTGGCGCGGCCTGTATAGATTGCACCCGTTCATCAATTTGAGAAAAGTCGATACTTTCCTGCCCGAACGAAACGTTCGCAATTATCATCAGCAATATGCTTCCCCACCACTTCATAATCCACTATATAACGGAAGTTGTTTACAGTTACTGGCAACTTCGTCCTTATTAAGATACAAAATTATCCTTGAATTGATAATAGTTTACTGCCACAACCTTGCGCCGCCTTTTATACCATCTTTATTGGTAACAACGGTAATATTGTCGTCCAGCTTAAATTTTAATTCATCTGCATTGCCGCCGCTTATATATAAACGATCGTAATTAAATACTGTCTTTAATATAGTCAGAACCCGTTTCATCCTTTCGTTCCACCGGTCTTCGCCAATATCCTTAAATGCTTTTTCACCAATATATTCATCATAGTTTTTGCGCTTGGTTACAGGGTGATGAGACAACTCCAGGTGTGGCAGCAGTTTGCCATCTTTAAGTAAAGCAGTACCAAAACCAGTACCCAACGTAATCACCATTTCCAGGCCTTTGCCACTAGCCACACCCAACCCTTGCAGGTCCGCATCATTTACTACTTGCACCGGCTTACCCAATACTGCTCCCAGCTCTTTATTCAAATCAATTTGCTTCCAAAACTCGTTACCTAAGTTTGGCGCAGTATATACTACTCCATCTCGTACATATCCCGGAAAGCCTACTGCCACCTTATCATATTCCGGAAAAGCGGAAACCAGTTCTTTAATTGTTGCAATAATATTTAGCGGAGTAGCCGGCCGTGGCGTATTCATTTTTTTATAATCCATTACCAAACTTCCCGCCTGGTTTAATATGGTTGCTTTTACATGCGAACCGCCGATATCAATCGTTAAAATTTTCGTTTCGGATATAGCATTCATAATGGCAAATTTAAAGTTAGGGTTTAAGGGTTTTGGAAGTTATCTGGAAATGTAAGATAAATAAGAAAGAAAAATTGAAATAAAAATTTCGGCCGTTTATAAAACCGGTAATAAAATTTTAAAAGTAGCGCCCTTACCTACCTCGCCTTCGGCCGCTATATAACCGTGATGGTTGTGTATGACTTTTTCGGCTATTGCCAGCCCCACTCCCGTTCCCGCATATTCTTCTTTGCCATGAAGCCGCTGAAAAACTTTAAAAATCTGGCCTGCATGTTTTTGCTCGAAACCAATCCCGTTATCTTTTACTTTAATGAGGTAAAAGGAATGATTCAGATCGTCAGGAGCTATTTCCATTCCAGTTTCCGTTCCTTTTAAAATCTCCGAACTGATAACAATATAAGGCGGTGTACCCGCTTGTGCATATTTGATAGCATTGCCTATTAAATTTTGAAACAGCTGACGCAGTTGTAATTTATCGCCCTTTACCACCGGTAACGGATGTATGGAAATTACCGCTTCTTTTTCCTGGATAGCAGCTTCAAGATCGGTTAATGATTCTGTTATCAATGTGTTTAGGCCTATCTCTTCCAATGCATCTGGCTTTATGCTTACAGAAGAGTACGATAACAAATCATCTATCAACATACGCATCCGCATTGCGGCTGCCTGGATGCGTTCAAACAAAGCAATGCCATCTGCCTCCAGCATCGGGGCATACCTGCTTTTTAAGCGGTCGGAAAACGTAAATATTTTTCGTAAAGGTTCTTGTAAATCATGCGAAGCAGCATAGGCAAACTCTTTTAAGCTTTGGTTAGAGTTTTTCAATTGCTCTACAGAAGATTCTAGCTGCAATTGCAGCCTTTTTATACTGGTTTGATCGGTGAAAATCACTAATACTTCATTACCTATTTTGGTGCACATGATATTGAAGTAAAAATCATATCCATCATGGTTGTAATGATAATCCAGCTGGTTGGTTTTATTGTGTAAATAGGTGTCTACATACACATTAAATAACCCTATTTTATAACCTGGAAACCATGTGCTTCCTAAGCTGCCGGTTAACGTTTCTGCCTTTTGACCAATATAAGTGGCAACCCAAGGGTTTACAATACCAAACCGGAAATCTTCTATTTCGCCCTTGTCATCTTTTACAGGATCTAAGGTAAAAATACCCACCTGAGATGCGTTGATAATAGTGGTTAACCTGGAGGCAGATATTTCAAGTTCCTGCTGGTATTCTTTTAGGCGGGTAATATCAATAAAAGTAGTCAGAAAGCCATCATCCAGCTTAACGGTAGATACAAAAAACCAACAGTTTACGCCGGACATATACCGCTCCCGGTTGTAGGGCAATCCTTCATCTACCACTTTTTTATAATTGTCAAAATAGGCTTCCGTATTGCGCAATTTACTCACATCCTTATAGCTGGTAGTTCTCAAAAAGGCCTCATCAAAGCCGGTAAGTTCACGGGCAGGTTCATTGCTCATTAAATACCGGAAATCTACGATCTGGTTTTTGGTATCCCGCACAGCCTGGTATACCAATATTCCATTTTGCGAATGGTTTACCAGCTCATTTAAAAAGTTGGTTTGCTTTTGTGCAAAATGTTCGGCCTCCCGCTGCCCTTTCCGGTCACGGGTAATATTAATAACACCATCATGAAACTTTTTACGGAGTACATCTACCGTAATATCAGTTTTAGAATAATAGTAGGTAAACTCCTGGGGCTGACCGGTTTCATATACTTTTAAATATTGAAGGAACACTTCTTCTTTAGCCTCTGGGCCGGGTAAGGTATCTTTTACTAAATATTTACCCGCCATAAAACCCTGTGCATAACCTAACATTTTCTCAGTCGACGCATTGGTGTAATGCAGTATAAAATCTGTTATTTTTTTATTGCCTTCTTTATCGGCTTCCCATACGGGCTTAGCCCATACCACCGCATCGGGCAACGTATCTAAAAAGTCGGTAAGCAGTAATTCGCTTTCAACGGTATAGCTCATAGTAGCTTGAAGTAGGCAGCAATTTAAAAGTTTTCAATTAAGTATTTTTTTTAATAACAAAGTTGTAACCTTTATAGATTATTTAGCGGAATATTATTGGAGCAAGTGCTGTAGGATAGGTATAAAAGATAAACCCCTCGTTGGAGGGGTTCAATCATTTCAGGTGGTTGGTGTTGCTTGTAAATTCTTTTTAGACGGACACCTGTTAGCTTTTCAAGAATTGGATTTGGATAAAAAACGGACCTTTCTTCGGATATTGGATATCATCAAACTTCTACTACAAAAGTAAAAGTCATAGCAACTCTTACAATTGTGTTTCCACTTTATATTAAAGTAGCGGTTTTTACTAACGCACCGTTTACCCGCAAGTAAATACATCAGGTAATTGTACGATGAATTATAACATCCTAGCGATTGTTGGTTGACGCAATAAAATCGTAGCTAGAAATCTTTAAAAGAATATTTTGCGGGCAGAAAACGGAATTGCTGATTTAAGAATTGTTTATTACTTTGCAAAAAAAAGCCCACTGTAGAAACAGCGGGCGCTAACGATTGCTTGCCATATGAAAGAGTTCAAAATTCTATTTGTGCTGGTTATTACAGCTTAACTTTTTCGAATGAGCTAACGGTTACTTGCTTTAACGATTGCCTGTCTATATGGATAACTCATTCTTCTGATATAAAAGTAAGATGAGTGGCAATACTTTTTTCACCAATTTATGGCGATTTAATTATGGCAAAAAAGGGTTTGTTCTTGTGTAGCCCTTACTGGTATTGCATTTCAGAATAACAATGTAATTATGCCCAACCGCTTTACCGATACATTATTTCAGTTAATCCATTCTCTGGAAAAGTCAGAAAAAAGGCATTTTAAACTTTATATTAAAAGAAGTTCCTCAAAAGAAGACCTAAAAATCGTTCAGCTTTTCGATGCATTGGACAAACTAAGTGAGTACGATGAAAAGCTGCTTCTGAAAAAATTGCCGGGTATTGAAAAACCGCAACTCTCCAATTTAAAAACGCATTTATATAAACAGGTATTGGCCAGCCTTCGCTTATTAAAAAGTGCCGATGATGTAGACCTGCAGTTAAATGAACAACTGGATTATGCCCGCATCCTGTATAATAAAGGCTTGTATATTCAAAGCCTTAAAATACTGGAACGGATAAAAGAACAGGCTTTATCCTACAACCAGGATACGTTCTTAATTCAGGCTATCTCGTTAGAAAAAAAAATTGAGATCCTGCACATTACCCGAAGCATGCAAGACCGCGCTGACCGCTTAACTACAGAAGCCAACGATGTGCACGAAAGGCGGCGTATTATTACACAACTATCCAACCTTGCGCTTCAGCTATACAGTTGGTATGTAAAAAACGGGCATGCCCGAAATGAAAAAGATGAAACAGGTGTTAACCAGTTTTTTTACAACAATTTGCCGGCCAATGCCTTTGAATATAACGGTTTTTATGAAAGGCTTTATCTCTATCAAAGCTACTGCTGGTATGCATTTATACGACAAGACTTTTTAATGTACTATCGCTATACGCAAAAATGGGTGGATCTGTTTAGCGAACAACCGGCCATGTTGCATGTAGAAACCGGACACTATATCAAAGGCATGCACAATCTGCTGAATGCTCATTTTGATCTACGCAATTATCAAAAGTACGAAACTACCTTACGCATTTTTGAAGCCTTTGCCTCGTCGGGTACTGCACAGCACAACGACAACTTCAGGGTGCAAACTTTTGTGTATTTATATACGTCTAAAATTAACCAGCATTTTATGCTGGGAAGTTTTAAAGAAGGCATTTCGCTGGTGCCTTATATAGAAGAAAAGCTGGCAGAAAATGTATTGTTTATTGATAAGCACCGCATATTGGTTTTTAACTATAAAATTGCCAACCTTTATTTTGGAAGCGGCGATTATAAAACCTCTATTGATTATCTACAGCGGATTATCAACGAACCC
>JAICHT010000089.1 GCA_025924755.1 Chitinophagaceae bacterium
GAAACAGGACTGGTAGAGATTATGGAAATTCCGGAACATCCGTTTTTCATTGGCTCGCAATATCATCCGGAACTAAAAAGCACTGTTGAAAAACCGCATCCTTTTTTTGTACACTTTGTAGCAGCAGCCCGGCAATACTCCGAAAAGCGTGCCGCAGCTAAAAACCCATTATTGCAAAGCGAAATGATTTAAGCTTGGATGGATAACGAAAAGATAGAGCTTGTAATAAGTTCAATGCTTTTCTACTTTTTGATGCATAAACTTTTAACCTCTTTACTTCAAACTTGGGGCTATCTTTGCGGCCTTTAAATGTAAGATAGAATGAATTTTGACCGTGATACGATCATTGGTTTTGTCGTGTTAGCCGTTTTGTTTATCGGTTACTTTTTTTATAACAGCAAACAACAATTGGCTTATGAAAAAGCCAAAGCCCACCAGGATTCTATAGTAAATGCCAGTAAACCTAAAATGGACACTCTGGCGCAGCATACCGACTCTTTAAGGGTGGATTCTGCAAATAGAATCGCTTCTGCCGGAGGTTTTAGACAGGCTACTACAGGTACAGAACAGCTGACTTATGTTGATAATGGTGTGGTTAAAATAGCCTTTACAAATAAAGGTGGGCAGCCTAAATGGGTAGAGCTGAAGCATTTTAAAGGACCGGATAGTACTAATGTAAAACTGGCAGCTACTGACTTTGATAAGATAGATTATGTGGTAGCTACAGGCGCTAATAAAACTGCAGATATTACCAATTTCTTTTTTAATGGTGGTCAGGTAACCAAGGATGCCAATGGCGTGCAAACCATTACCTACCAGGTACAATCGGCTGATAATTCCTCATTGGTACACCAGTTTGTGGTTAAGCCCGGTAACTATATGGTTGATTTCAATTTGCAGTTAAACGGGGTTAGCCAGCTTTTATCTAACAATACTTTAAACTTAATATGGCAGAATAAGGCCGTTCAGCTTCAAAAAGATTTGGCTTATGAAAAGCAGCAATCGCAGGTATCTTACGAAGTAGATGGCAATTATGATCATAACACCGCATTAAAAAGCAGTAGTGAAGAGCTTACGAAACCCATACAGTGGATAGGAGTTAAGCAACAATTTTTTACAACCACTCTGGTAGCTAAAAACGGTTTTTCATCGGGTAATGTAGAATGGATTGCGCCAACAAATCCGCAGGACAGTACAGTAGTACAGGCTGTTGCCAATTTAAAAGTTAAGTTGCCTTCTTCTACCTCCGACGTTATACCCATGAGTATTTATTATGGCCCAACTGACTATAAAATTTTAAAGCAGTATGGAAATAATATGGATGAGTTAGTAACATTGGGAAGTGGAATCTTCTCTTTTGTAAAGTATATTAACCGTTGGATCATTATACCGGTTTTTGATTTTTTAAAGAAGATCACGCTTAATTACGGTATTGTAATCCTGTTGCTTACCTTATTTATTCGTCTCTGCATATCGCCCTTAACCTACTCCAGCTATTTAAGCGGCGCCAAAATGAAAGTATTGCGACCTGAGATAGAAAAGCTGAAAGCTAAATATGGCAGTGACCAGCAGCAAATGAGTATGGAGCAGATGCGTTTGTTTAGAGAAGCAGGCGTAAACCCAATGGGCGGTTGTATACCGGGTTTGTTTCAAGTTCCTATATTCTTTGCATTATATAATTTCTTTAACTCGAACGTAGCGCTTCGTGGACAGGGCTTTTTATGGGCGCATGATCTTTCGCAATACGACTCTATACTAAACCTGCCTTTTAAAATACCCTTATATGGCGATCATGTAAGTTTATTTACTATTACTGCTGTGGCAACCAGTTTTTTAATATCGCTTTATAGTATGAGCATGACTCCGGACCAGGGAAACCCGATGTTAAAGTATATGCCCTACTTTTTCCCTTTTATTTTATTGTTTGTGTTCAATAAATTACCCGCAGGTTTAACGTGGTACTACACCGTTTCTAACCTTATAACTCTCGGGCTGCAATTTGTAATTCAGAACTATATTATTGATCATGATAAGATTTTAGCTAAAATGGTAGAAAACCGCAAAAAGCCAAAAGCCAAATCAAAATGGCAGGAAAAAATGGAGGAGATGCAGTCACAGCAACGTAATATTCAGAATGCACAACAGCGGAATAAAAAGTAAACTGTTTTAACTATGTTATTAATAGCCGGCATCAAGCGTGCCGGCTTTTTTTATATGTAACTTATATGGATATTTGAAGTCTATCTTATACATAAACCAACACATGAAAATAAGTTTACGATTATTAGCACTGCTTTTTCTGATCATTAGCTCGCCTTCATGGGCACAAAAAAAGTTTACAGAAGGTACTATTTCATATGATATCGTAATAAATACCAGTTCAGATAAGCCGCAAGCTGCTGATTTATTAGATGGCGCTACCAGTACTGTTTATATAAAAGGCGGCAAAACCCGTACAGAAATGGTAAGCTCTTTAGGAGTACAATCTACCATTATAGATGAAGTGAGCAACAAGGTTCAAATCTTAAAAGAGTACGGAGGGCAGAAGTATTTAATTAATATGACCGCAGCAGACTGGGCGGATGCAAACAAAAAGTTTGAGAATGTATCCTTTACCTATAATGATGATACTAAAACAATCTTGGGATATACTTGCAAAAAGGCAATTGGTAAATTAGCAGACGGTACTGAGTTTACAGTTTGGTATACTCCAAGTCTTGTACTTGGTAACAAAGATTTTCAATTTGCCAACAGATCATTACCTGGCCTTGCCATGCAATATGAATCCATAATTGGAAACTTAAAAGTGACCTATACTGTTTCTAAAATTTCAACTAACCCGGTGCCGGCAGCAAAATTTGATATACCTCACTCTGGGTACAGAGTAATGACATACGAAGAAAGCAAAGGAAAAAAAGGGAAGTCCTAAACCTATCTTATAGGTTGTTCAGGATGAAAATTGATTTTATCAAGCAATACCTTTTTCTTTAAAGGCAGTATGTACGTAGTGTTTCCTTTTTGATAGGTAACCACTGTATTCAGCATAATAAACCGGCTATCACATTTGGGCATGGCAAAAATATTATCACCACGGTAAGAATAACCTGATTTTAAAGAGAATGTCTTGAAATTATAGCTAACAGAATGATCGGTAAGAAGGTTTTTATGATGGGTAAAAGATCTTTTACCACCATCGCCCAGGTTGGCAAAAGCTGCAAGCGAAGCAGTAATTAAAGCACCGGTTGCAATTTTTCTTACGATTATATTGGGAACTAATTTCATTTGCAAGTACAAAACTACAAAATAAAATTAACATTTTGTCAACCTAAAATTATTTTATTCTGAAATTTTTGATAATTGGCCCGGTTATTCGCCCTCTTCACTTGTAAGTTCTTAACAATAATCTTAACTTGTATAAGGAGAATTTTAAATGATTACAGACCCCTATCAAGACAAAGAAGATATAAAAGAGCTTTTAAAGCACTATGATAATTTGCGCAATGGCATTAATAGTCTTTTTTTAGAAGAAGAAGCGTTTGAAAAAATTATCGACTATTTTGATGACCGGGACGAAATACCAAAAGCTTTAGAAGCAGTCGAGTGGGGTACGGAACTTTTCCCCTTTTCCGGACTGTTGCTCCTTCGCAAAGCAGATCTTCTTTTAGCCTCCCGCAGGTACTACGAAGCTTTGGAAGTATTAGAGAAGGCTGAAACACTGGATGCTACCGATCTTAATCTATACATATTAAAAACAGATGCTTACCTGGCGCTGGACATGCATGAAAAAGCGGTAAAACTTTTAGAAGATGCCATTGCCAATTATGAAGGTGAGGAAAAGGTGGAGCTGCTTTTTGAGCTGGCCGATGTATATGATGATCACGAAGAGTTTGATAAAGTATTTGATTGTTTGCTATTGATTTTGCAATGTGAGCCTACAAATGATGAAGCCTTATATAAAATATGTTTTTGGACAGATTTCACTGGCAGGAGTGAAGAAAGCATTCGATTGCATCTGCAAATAATTGAAGATTATCCCTATAATGAATTAGCATGGTTTAATTTGGCCACTGCTTATCAGGGTTTGAAATTATACGAAAAATCAATTGATGCTTACCAATATGCCTTGGCCATCAACGAAAAATTTGATTATGCGTATCGCAATATGGGTGACGCCTTCATCCGTTTAAAAAAGTATAAAGAAGCAATCGAAGCTTTGGAAAAGGTGTTAGAATTATCAAAGCCCGAGGAGGTGATATTTGAAGCCATTGGCCATTGCTATGATAAGATGAACAATTATGCCCAGGCTCGTTTTTACTATCGCAAGGCCTCCCATTTAAATGGCGAAGATCCCAAGTTGTTTTATAAAATAGCCTGCACGTATTACAACGAGTCTCAATGGACTTCTGCCATCAAGCAATTGGAAACCGCTATTAAAATTGATAAAAAGCATACCGAGTTTCACTTGCTTATGGGTGAATGCAAGTTGCATATGGGAGAATCAAAAGAAGCCATTCAATACTTTGCCAACGCAGTGCGAATTCGGCCTAAAAAAGTTTCAGCCTGGGAAGCATTGATAAAATGCTTATACCACGTAGGCTTATATGCCGAAGCTAGGCAACAGGCATTGATTGCCCTTGAGGCTACTAATAATAAACCGGTGTTTTTATTTTATATAAGCGCGGCTCTGTTTGCAATGAACAAACCTAAAGAGGCTTTGCTGAAATTGGAAAAAGCCATGAGCGCTTCACCCCGGAATATAAAAAAGCTGGTTAACCTCTTTCCGGCAATATTACAGAATCCGCAAGTAGTGGAAATCATTGCAAGATATAAGCGCCGATATTCTTAAAGATATTGATTGCGATATAATTTTTACTTTATTACATTTGCGACCAAGTTATACAAACACTTGAATACCGCTTATAATGAATTTTAATCTTACTCAAATCCCTGATCGGAATCCTAAGCCCCGCAACTCAGGTATTACAATGGTAATGGACAAAGGCCTTAGCGTTGCAGAAGCAAAAAACTTTATGAGTGTGGCTTACCCACATGTGGATATTGTGAAACTCGGATTTGGAACCTCTTATGTAACGCCAAATTTAGAAGAAAAGCTTGAAGTGTACCGGTCTTACAATATGCCCATCTATTTCGGAGGTACTTTGTTTGAAGCTTTTTTAATTCGTAATCAGTTTGATGATTATATAGAAGTGTGCAAAAGATTTGGGATTTCTTATATGGAAGTAAGTGACGGGTCGGTAAATATTCCGCATGCCGAAAAGTGTGGCTATATAGAAAAACTTACCAGGCATGGTGTGGTATTAAGCGAAGTAGGCAGTAAAGATGCCGCAAATATTTTTCCGCCCTATAAATGGATTGAGCTGATGCGTGCCGAACTGGAAGCCGGTGCCACTTATGTAATTGCAGAAGCAAGAGAAGGCGGTAATGTAGGACTGTACCGCGGTTCGGGCGAAGTACGTCAGGGGCTGGTACAAGAAATACTAACGCAAATTCCCGGTGAAAAAGTGATTTGGGAAGCGCCTCAAAAAGAACAACAATTATATTTTATAGAACTTTTAGGCTGTAATGTAAACCTTGGTAATATTGCACCTACCGAAGTTTTGCCTTTGGAATCTATGCGTATTGGTTTACGTGGCGACACTTTCGAATTGTTTTTGAATAAATGAAACGCTACGGGCTGATAGGTAAAACACTAAAGCATTCTTTTTCAAAAGACTATTTTACCCAAAAGTTTATTGAAAAAGATTTAAGCGATTGCAGCTACGATAATTTTGAACTTCCCACTATTGATCTGTTACCGGATACTTTGCAGCGCAGTCCGGATTTAAATGGATTTAATATCACCATTCCATATAAAGAAGCCATTATACCATATCTAGATTTTAAGAATGAAATTGTAGAAGAAATTGGTGCCTGCAATTGTGTAAAAATCACTAATGGCAAATTGTATGGTTATAATACAGATGTAGTTGGGTTCAAAGAGTCGTTGCTAAAATTTCTGCAACCACCCCATACGCATGCATTAGTATTAGGTACCGGCGGCGCTGCCAAAGCAGTAAAGTATGTGTTGCAACAACTAAATATTAAATATCTGACTGTATCGCGGCAGGCAACTAACCAATCGGTATTATATGAAGATGTAGATGAAAAGATGATTCGTAAACACACTTTAATTATCAATACCACTCCTGTAGGTATGTACCCAGGTGTAGAGGCAGCACCAGCTATTCCATATCAATATATTACCACCAATCACTTACTATACGATTTAATTTATAATCCAACAGAAACGAGGTTTTTGCAGCAAGGAAAAAATAGAGGTGCAGTGATATGCAATGGATATGAAATGCTGCTGTTGCAAGCTGAAGAAAGCTGGAGAATATGGAACGCTTAAGCGAATAGCGTTTTCTTTACTACCTCTGGCACTGCCATAATTTTTTTTGAAGTATAATCAAAGCAAATCATACCAGTTTTGGCAAGCGCCACTGTTACTTCTTTTGCATCAATTGTTTTAGTAAGCCTATAAAAAATATCAAAACCTACACGGCTAAGTTCCGTGGCTGTTGCATATGCCATTATCGAATCGCCATAAAAAAGTTCGCTTTTAAATTCAATAGCAACGTCGCTCATAATTAAGCTGCTTCCGCCCAATTCCATTTCCGTAAAATTATAATGCTGTAGAAATTGCATTCGCACCTCGTGTAGCAAACCTAAAATTGCATCGTTCCCTACATGGCCTCCATAATTAACATCGGTTATGCGAACTGGGATTTTTGTATGAAATGAAAAGTTGTCGGGTGGTAGTAATTTTATTCGTGCCATGCGTCTTTCTTCTGTTGATCCTGCAATAATTTTAGGATAGCCAATATCCCTGTAAAATCACAGGCGTATGTAATTGAAGTTGTCGCCATAACTCGTTGAATCTGGCTAACCGGATATGGGCAACTATTGGATTCCTGATACCTGCAATCAAGCCATTCCGTTATCTTTCTGGATATTCTTCTCCTTTCTCCGTTTGGATAGGTATATAATGTATACCGGCTTATATACCTGTTATTAAAAATGGCATTGCCTCTGCTTGTAACCTGAAATTCTTTATTAAAAAGTTTTCTTTTTATTGGTTTATGAAATGACGATGTGTACAATGGCGTTTTTGGTATGGCAACGAATGCTTTAGCATTTACATCTGAATCTATTAAAACAGGCGTGACAGGAGCAGGTGTTGTAAGCTTCTTTTTAATTACCAACACAGTAGAAGCATGCAACGGAATAGGATTCTTTTTTAGATTGAGCAAAAGAAGTAAACCGATGGTTGCTGCTATAAACAATATTGCTGCATACTTGGCCGGAACTTTAAAAAAACTGATTACCGAAGCCAAAGGTTTTTTTGCAGGCAAATGAGCGTCTATTTTTTGCCAAAGTGCAGCGGGTGGCTGTTCTTCAAAATGGTAAAGTTTATCAGGATAATTTTGGAGGTCTTCTTTGTCTAGGGCATCAGCTATTCGGGACCATGCTGTCAGCGGAGGTTCAGCCTGGTAATCGAAAAGCTTTTTTTTAAGATTTTGGTTCATAGTTATGGAGCCTGCTTTCGTAATTCAATATGGATTTTCAACTGTTCCTGTAAAATGGCTTTTGCTCTGGATAGTTGCGATTTGCTGGTGCCTTCGCTGATACCTAATTTTTCGGATATTTCCTTATGGGTATATCCTTCTACAATGTATAAATTAAAAACGGTTCTATAACCAGGTGAAAGTTTTTGTACCAGGTTGATAACATCTCTTTCTGCCAGGTTGTCTAATATAGAAAGATATTTACCTTCAATGGTATCCTCTTCTCTTTCTGTTATCGGTTGTAAATAAAATCTTTTTCTGAAATGTTCGATAGCCGTATTTATAAATATGCGCCGTATCCATCCTTCAAAAGATCCTTCACTTCTATAGCTTCCAATTTTCTTGAAAACTTTTAGAAACCCTTCCTGCATAATATCCTGCGCTTCTTCTGTATTACTGGCATACCGGAGGCATATGCCATACATCTTGGATGCAAACAGGTCATACAAGCGTTGTTGCATTTTTCGTTCACCTGAAATACATCCTTTAATTAAGTCGGTTTCGTGGGTTATTTGGTTGCTTATATCGCTCAATATAAGTTTTTATGTAGGTAGGATATTCAAAAACGTTACCAGCTTATCCATAGCTTTCCGCCGGTGGCTGTATGCGTTTTTTTCTTCCAGTGTCATTTCTGCAAATGTTTTGGTGGCGCCATCCGGAACAAATACGGCATCATACCCAAAGCCCCCAACACCTGCTGCTTCATGGGTTATAATGCCATCGCACACTCCTTCAAACATATGTTCCTTTTCATATAATATTAAACAGATTACTGTTCTAAACTGCGCCTTTCGATTTTGGATATTCTTTAAATTTTGTAATAGCTTTTCTATGTTTTTTTCGGATGACTTTTCATCTCCTGCATATCGGGCGCTATATACTCCGGGTTCACCATTGAGTGCAGCTACTTCCAGGCCTGTATCTTCGCTAAAGCAGTTTTTGCCAGTCATACTATGAATGGTTCTTGCTTTTTCAATTGCATTTGCTTCCAGCGTGTCGTGTGGCTCCGGTATATCTATTTCAATACCAGCCTGCTTTAAGGTAATTGCATTTATATTGGCCGGGAGGATTTTTTCAATCTCTATTATTTTATGGGCATTGTTAGTGGCTAGTATCAGCTTCATGGTTTTATAAAGAAAATAAGGTTTTTAGATTTTGCCATAGTTGTAATTTCAATATTTTATCCTGCTCGATTTCCTGCAGGGAGGGGGCATATAAATAAGTAACTTTATTAAATGGCTGAATTTTAAATGAAGGAAAGTTTAAAGGCAAGCCAAAGGATAAAGGATCAACACCAATTAATAAAACTGTTTCAGGATTAAAAAAGGCAATCACTTCGGTGTAGTTCGTCCCGGCTATATTGTTTTGATTGATAAGTGCTATATCATCCAGACCTAGTTTGCAGGCTGTTAGTATCGTAGTTAAAAAAGAAAGCGCTGTATCTTTCAAATAAGGCTCCTGCGAATGGCTGGTAACAAGTAGGATGTTCTTTTTATTTTTTCCCAGAAATGGAATTGCGGGTTTTTCGGGCATTGGTGTTGCAGTAGTTTCCACCAGTACATGGGCATATAAATCGGATAACAATTGGGGTACAAGCTCGATATGGTTTAAACTCATATTTATTGGTTATACGGAAGTTCCTTGCTTTTTGTTTCTTTGTACTGCTAAATTAAAAAATATGTTTGCAACAAAGGATATATCTGTGACAAAAGTGGAGCACAGCAAATTACAGAATCTGAACCTGGATCATTTGCCTTTTGGCAAATACTTTACAGATCATATGCTGGAAGCCGATTATGAAAATGGAGAATGGAAGAATGTTGAAATTAAACCCTATCAGCCGCTAGTAATAAGCCCTTCTCTGGCTGCACTGCATTATGGGCAGTCCATATTTGAAGGAATAAAAGCATATAAAAACCAAAAGGGAGAGGCGTACATATTCCGGCCAATTGACAACTACAACCGTTTTAATATTTCAGCTGAGCGGATGCAAATGCCTCCGATACCGGAAGATATATTTATAGAAGGGATGAAGCAGTTGGTAGCACTGGATAGTAACTGGATTCCATCGCAACCGGATCATTCTTTATACATTCGACCGTTTATGTTTTCCTCCGATGAAGTTATTGGGGTAAGGCCATCGGAGAATTATAAGTTTCTGATCATACTTAGCCCTACCGGTCCTTATTTTAACGCACCGATCCGTATTTATGTAGAAGAGAATTATGTGAGGGCTGTGCCGGGCGGCGTCGGTTATGCAAAAGCTGCTGGTAATTATGGTGCTGCTATGTATGCTACAGCACAAGCAAAAAAGAAGGGGTACGACCAGGTTTTGTGGACGGATGCTTTTGAACATAAGTATGTGCAGGAGATAGGCACAATGAACGTGATATTCATTATTGGCAACAAAGCCATCACTCCGGACCTTGGTGCAGGTACTATTTTGGCTGGCGTTACCCGCAATAGCGTTTTAACTTTGTTGCAGGAAATGGGTTATACTATTGAAGAACGGCCGTTAAGCATTGACGAAATTATAGATGCTTATAAGGCCAGAGAGCTGAAAGAAGTAATGGGCACAGGCACGGCTGCCACTATAACTTTAATAAAAGAGCTGCGTTATAAGGACTTTACAATGAAATTTGATACGGATAAATGGCAGGTAGCCCCAATGGTTAAAAGCTGGTTAACTGATATCAGGGAAGGGAAAAGGGAAGATAAATATGGCTGGATGGTAAAAGCCTGATAACAATATAAATCATCAAAAGCCCTGAATTTACTATTATTCAGGGCTTTTTTTTTGTATTTATGAAGACTTTTTGAAATTGTAAATTTAATTTTTTGGATATTCTGCTTTAGGCTGTTACCTTTGCCGTCCTAAAAATAAAGGTTTGTAATGCCTACTATTCAACAATTAGTGCGAAAAGGAAGAGAGATCATTAAAGCAAAGAGTAAGTCAAGGGCGCTTGACAGTTGTCCGCAGCGTCGTGGTGTATGTACCCGCGTGTATACTACTACTCCTAAGAAGCCTAACTCAGCACTTCGTAAAGTAGCTAAAGTACGTTTGACCAATAAAATTGAGGTTATTGCATATATCCCTGGTGAAGGTCATAACCTGCAGGAGCACTCAATCGTTTTGATACGCGGTGGTCGTGTTAAAGACCTTCCGGGTGTACGTTACCATATTGTACGTGGCTCTTTAGATACAGCCGGTGTAAAAGATCGTAAGCAAAGCCGTTCAAAATACGGAACTAAGAAAGAAAAAGCAGGAGCTGCAAAACCAGCCGGTAAAAAATAACCTGTATAACTTTTAAGAAAAATAAAAAGTACGAATTAACCAGTCATTACTGGTTAAGCTTAAATAAGCGGTAAAAATGAGAAAATCACAAGCAAAAAAACTTCCTCTGGCGCCAGATCCCCGTTTTAACGATAAACTGGTTACCCGTTTTGTAAATAATATTATGTGGCAAGGAAAGAAAAGCGTTGCCTTTGATATCTTTTATGATGCTTTAGACAAAGTAGCTAAGCAAACCGGAGAGGATGGATATGAAATCTGGAAAAGAGCTTTATCTAATGTAACGCCTGCTGTAGAAGTCAGAAGCCGTCGTATTGGTGGTGCTACTTTTCAGATTCCGGCTGAAGTACGCCAGGATCGTAAGATCTCATTAAGCATTAAATGGCTGATTCGATATAGTCGTGATAGAAATGGCCGCAGCATGGCCGATAAACTGGCTAATGAAATTGTAGCAGCCAGCAAAGGTGAAGGCGCTGCTTTTAAAAAGAAAGAAGATACACATCGTATGGCAGAAGCTAATAAGGCCTTTGCTCATTTTAGAGTATAAAAATTAATTGACAGATAAATAAAAAACCATCCAATATTGGATGGTTTTTTATTTAAGTATCTGGTGAACTATTCGTTATTACTATTGCCTCCAGACCCTGTATTATTTCCATTACCGGATTCGCCCATATTGCTTCCGGAATTAGGATTTGTTACACCTTCAGGAGTTTGTGAACCAGTAGCAGTATCACTACCTTCATATTGAGTACCGGTATCTGCTGTGGTAGTTCTTGTTTCTTCTGCAGTATTGCCTCTACCACCTACTCTGCTGCCGCTTCTTCCTCCGCTAGTGCTGCGGCCTTGTTCTGTACGGCTGCCTTTTGAAGTACTTCTGCCACCGCCTTTTGATACGGATTTGCTGGCACCTTTACCTTTGGAAGGAGCTGCTTTAGAAGCGCCACCACGACTGGCTGAACCAGAACTGCGACCACCGGTTGCACCTTTAGAGGTTGAACCTTTCGAAGCTGCACCTTTGGAAGAACCGCCTCTGCCGCCAGAACTCTTTGTGGCTGTTTTGCTGGCGCCACCACGGCTTGATGAACCACCACGACTGCCAGAACTTTTGCTCATACCGCCTTTTTTAGCCACTTCTTTTTTTGTTCTCTCGCTGGCAGAAGCAAGGCCTCTTTTAGAAGTACCTTTAGATGAGCTTTTAGTTGCCGTTTTTGAGCCGCCTTTTGATACGGATTTGCTGGCACCTTTACCTTTGGAAGGAGCTGCTTTAGAAGCGCCACCACGACTGGCTGAACCAGAACTGCGACCACCGGTTGCACCTTTAGAGGTTGAACCTTTC
>JAICHT010000090.1 GCA_025924755.1 Chitinophagaceae bacterium
CTTTTTAAGGAAAACGGTGTGGTATGCCATTTTGTGCAGGATAATCAGTCCAAATCATCCTATGGTGTGATTCGCGGATTGCATTACCAGCTAAATCCACATGCACAATCAAAACTGGTGCGGGTTTTAGAAGGCACTATATACGATGTGGCCGTAGATATCCGCAAAGGTTCGCCTACTTTCGGACAACACTTTGGTATAGAGTTATCAGCGGAAAACAAGCAGCAATTATTTATTCCGGCAGGATTTGCACATGGTTTTTCGGTATTGAGTGAAACAGCGATTGTATTATATAAATGCGATGCTTTTTACAACAAGGAAAGTGAAGCTGGTATTCGGTTTGACGATTCTGCCCTGCAGATTGACTGGAAGGTAAATAAGGCTGAAGCGGTAATTTCTGATAAAGATATTCAACTGCCCATTTTTGAGGAGGCCGTCTACAATTTTCAATTTTAAAGCACATGAAAAAGATTGTTGTTATTGGATCTAAAGGCCAATTGGGCAGTGAACTTCAGGAGCTTTCTGTGCAGCATCCGCACCATCAATTTTTCTTTTTGGATAAAGAAGAACTGGATATTACCAACGAAGCAGCCGTATCTGAAACCATTGCGGCTTTAGAACCTGATTTTTTAGTTAACTGTGCCGCATATACTGCCGTGGATAAAGCGGAATCGGACAAGGATATATGTTATGCTATCAATGCAGATGCAGTAACTTTTCTGGCAAAAGCCTGTGCCGAGAATCATATAAAATTTATTCACATTTCTACTGATTATGTGTTTGATGGGTTCTCTGACAAAGGCTATAAAGAAGACGATGTCACCAACCCGCAAAATGTATATGGTCTTTCTAAGTTGCAGGGAGAGGTAAATGCTTTAAAAAACAATCCGGATGCAGTTATCATCCGTACCGCCTGGGTATATTCGGTTTACGGTGCCAATTTCGTAAAAACCATGCTGCGCTTAATGCAAAGCAAACCCGAGATAGGTGTAGTAGCCGATCAGATGGGGTCGCCTACTTATGCGGCCGATTTAGCGCATGCAATATTGCAGATTATTGAAACCACCAACTGGAAGCCTGGTGTTTATCATTTTACCAATGAAGGTGTGATTAGCTGGTTTGAATTTGCACAGGCGGTCAAAGACATATCAGGCGCAGATTGTAAAGTGAATCCTATTACTACTGAACAATATCCCACACCGGCAAAACGCCCAAAGTATTCAGTACTGAATAAAAATAAAATTCAAGCGGCATATGCAATCCGGTTACAACCCTGGAGGGAAAGCCTGGAGAAATGCATAGTGAAGCTCACGAATCGCTAAGGCATAATTGGCATATAAAATACTTTTCAAAATCAGGTAAAACAAAAGCGAGGCACAAACTTCATTTTTGTTTTACCTGATTTTCTATTAGTGCCATTCTTCCGAAAAGCCTGTACTGTGAGCAATAATGAAAAGTGCGACCATTCATGGCATCGCTACATATATAATGTGCAATGAACTTTGCCGCATCACGAGAAATTCTACGTCTTTCCAATCTACTTTTGTATTATTAAATATAAAAGGCAAAAAATGAAATTAGCTAACAACAAAATTCTGATTACAGGTGGAGCAAGTGGTATTGGATTGGGACTGACCGAACGATTTATCAAGGAAAACAATACCGTTATTATTTGTGGAAGACGGGAAACAGCGCTTAACGAAGTTGCTGATAAATTTCCTTCTGTAATTACAAAGGTGTGTGACTTGTCAATAGAGGCAGAGCGTGTTGATTTATATAATTGGGTTGTAGCATATCATAGTGACTTGAATATACTGGTAAATAATGCAGGCATTCAAAACTGGATGAGCATTTCGGACAGCGACTTTTATCAAAAGGCCACTGAAGAAGTTGCGACAAATATTTTGGCGCCCATACACCTTACAAATCTGTTTGCAAACTTGCCATCGTTAAACACTATTATTAATGTTACTTCCGGATTGGCTTTTGTGCCGCTTTCAAAAGTGCCGGTTTATTGTGCCACAAAAGCATTTATGCGTTCGTTCACCCTTACTTTGCGGCATATGCTAAAAACCAAAAATGTGGAAGTAATTGAAATGATACCTCCTGCATTAAATACCGACCTTGGTGGCAAAGGCATACACGATGATCATCCAGCAGTTAGTGATTTTGTGGAAGCCATTTTTCAACAACTTAAAGAAGGAAAAACAGAACTTACTTTTGGAACAAGCGAAGCAAGGGCAAAAGCAAATAATGAGGTGATAACGGAATATTTTAATAGAATGAATCCTTAATCAGCTTGACTTATACGAATTGAATAAAGTACATCCATGGTTTTACCAGGGTTGTACTTTAAGGCGTAAAAGTATTGTCGATAACAATGGGTTGCCAAAAAATATTGTTGCAATAGATCGCTCTTTAAAATAAAAATGTCTTTACGATGGTAAAAGAATTAATCGGTATATCCTTATGGTCGCTTTGTGTTAGTAGCGGTATCGCTCAAAGTGTAACACCTGTTAAAGTAGAAGTTAAAAAAGTAGGGAATCGCTTTCAATTGTTGAGAGATGGCGAACCTTATTTTGTAAAAGGAGCTGGTGGTAGTGCTTACCCCGACCGGATAGCGGCATATGGTGGTAACTCTATACGTACATGGGGAAGCAACGATGGACAAAAAGTGTTGGACTCTGCGCAAATGTATGGGCTTACTGTATTAATGGGCCTTGATGTAGCCCGGGAGCGTCATGGCTTTAATTATGATGATTCGGTAGCAGTAAAAAAACAATTAGAAAAACTTCGGGCCGAGGTTTTAAAATATAGAAATCATCCGGCATTGCTGGCGTGGGGTATAGGCAATGAACTCAACCTTCAATATAAAAATCCAAAGGTTTGGAATGCTGTAAATGATATTGCTAAGATGATCCACGAATTAGATCTCAACCATCCTGCCTGTACTGTACTGGCAGGCGTAAATAAAGAACTGGTGGATAATATTAAGGAAAGATGTCCGGATATCGACTTTCTTTCCATCAATACCTATGCTGGTTTGGCAACGCTGCCGAAAGCTGTTACCACAGCAGGTTGGGAAGGTGCTTATATGGTAACGGAATGGGGACCGACCGGCCATTGGGAAGGGCTTTCCACTGCATGGAAATCTCCAATTGAAGAAACCAGCAGCGAAAAAGCGGCTGTGTATACAAGCCGTTATGAAGTTTCTGTAGAAACAGACCGGGACAGATGCCTGGGATCGTATGTTTTTTTGTGGGGACAAAAGCAGGAGCGAACACCTACCTGGTATGGCATATTTACACAAAGAGGCGAAGAATCGGAAGTGGTGGATGTGATGCAATACCTGTGGAGCGGTACCTGGCCTAAAAACAAAGCGCCACATCTTTACTCGTTGCAATTGGATGGTAAAAAAGCAATCGATAATGTGTATTTAAAACCAGGTAATGATTACCCAATATTAGCTGTAGTAGCAGACCCGGATAATGATAAATTAAGTTATCGCTGGGAGTTGTTGCCAGAGCCTACGCAGGTAGGGGAAGGCGGTGACTATGAAGCGAAGCCCATGCCTGTTCAAAATTTAATATCCGGCAATACTAACAGTGGAAAAGCAACTTTGAAAGCTCCTGGTAAAGAAGGCGCTTACCGGTTATTTGTGTATGTCACCGACGGACATAATAATATAGCAACAGCCAACCTTCCTTTCTACGTTAAAAATTAGTAAGAATAAATTAATTTTTATTTGAGTGATAAAAGTGAATATTTGGTTTCAAAGATTATTTTGAAACTTAAAGTAATTCAATGCATGAAGATAAAATTTCCTTTGCTGCTTCTTTCCTTGGTAATAATTTCTTCCTCAGTACTAAGCCAAAAAAGAAGTAAAGCAGTAAACACGCCATTTAAAATAGTAGGCTATTATCTCCTAAACCAGGCAGTAAAAGATACAGTCTTTGCAGACTCCAATTATCTTTTCCTAAGCAAAATTACTCACTTAAACATCGCTTTTATAAATCCTGATTCCAATGGAACTTTTCAACAGAACCTTGCAATAGATACGCTGATAAAAAAAGCGCACCAAAAAGGCGTAAAAGTATTGGCGTCTATTGCAGGTGGTGGGCCGCATCCTTACTATGCTCTGTTACTGCAGGAAGATAAAAGAAAAACCTTCATTTATAATTTAGTTTCTCTGGTGAGTAGGTACAACCTGGATGGCATTGATATTGACCTTGAAGGAAATGATATTGATAGCAACTATCAAAGTTTTGTAGTGGGGTTAAAAGCTTCGCTAAAGCCATTTCATAAACTTCTAACGGCTGCCATAGCTACGGCTTACAAAGATCAATTGCCGGATAAAGCTTTAACTCAATTTGATTTTGTAAGTGTAATGTCCTACGACCGTACAGGCCCCTGGAGGCCAGCAGATCCCGGGCATCATGCACCCTATTCTATGGCTGTGGAAGATTTGAATTACTGGCATAATGTACGGTCAATTCCAAAGGAGAAGTTAGTACTTGGACTTCCGTTTTACGGATATGGATTTGGCGCTTTAGATTCCCCGGTTGTAAGCATGAATTATAAAGACATTGTTGCCCTTTATACAAATAGTGGATTATCAGATACACTAACGTTGCCTGGAAATGTAGTTCTATACTATAACACTATTTCAACGATAAAAAGAAAAACCGAATTAGCGTTGCAAAAAGGAGGAGGTGTAATGATCTGGCAATTACTTGGTGATTCGGCAGGTGACACTTCTCTTTTAACCACTATTTACCAGGTGGCTTATAAAAATTTGTATAAGGCTGGTAATAAAAGTTTAAAAGTAACCAGAAAATAAGCTGCTCAGACCAAGGTAGTGCTTGCCACCTGCACGTCATACAATCTGCCGCAGGTTAGTAGAGAGTATAAAATAAATAGTAATTAATCATTCATGAGTATGTATTGCCTGCCCGGTTTATACTAATATGCAACTTGATCCAAGCAAACTTCTTAATGATATTAAAATAAAAGCGCCTGCTATTTGCAGGCGCTAATGAGGTGAAAATTCTATCCGGGTTGAGCTATAAGGATTCGAACCTTAACTGACTGAACCAAAATCAGTAGTGCTACCGTTACACCATAGCTCAATCTTTAAAGGAGTGCAAAAATAATACTGTAGAACAATACGGCAAAATTTGGATAGGTTAATATTGCCAAATTTCAGTTTTATTTTGCCTGTATCAGGTAATAATTCTTTTTTCCCTTTTGAATTAAGAGGTATTGGCGGTGCAACAACATCTTGTCGGTTACCTGGTCGCTAATAGCCGAAACTTTTTGCCGGTTGATACTTATACCACCGTTCTGGATCATTTTACGTGCTTCGCCTTTACTGGGAAAAATATTGGTTTCTGCTAAAAAGTTTACTACATCCATACCATTTTCCAACGTGCTTTTGGAGAAATCTATTTTGACGATGCCTTCCATGCCTTCCAAATCTTCTATTGTGAGGGATTCGGCAGACGCATTTTGTTGGGCGAATAGTTTTTCTGTAGTATCAATAGCTTTTTGATATTCATCTTCACCATGCACAAAAACAGTTATTTCCTGTGCCAGCTTTTTTTGTAAAATACGCTTGGATGCGTCTTTTCTATGTTGTTCAATCAGATTATCAATTTCTATTTTAGAGAGGAACGTAAAAATCTTGATCCATTTCTCTGCATCGGCATCAGCCGCATTTAACCAAAACTGGTAAAAATGGAATGGTGAGGTTTTCTCTGCATCCAGCCAGATATTGCCCTGCTCTGTTTTGCCAAATTTTCCACCGTCTGCTTTTGTAAGTAGTGGACACGTAAACGCAAAGGCTTCACCGCCTGCTTTGCGCCTTATTAATTCGGCACCGGTGGTAATATTGCCCCACTGGTCGCTGCCGCCCATTTGCAGTTTGCAGGCCTTATTTTGATAAAGCCAGTAAAAATCATAGCCTTGTATAAGCTGGTAGGTAAATTCGGTGAACGAGATGCCTGCTTCGCCTTCAATCCGCTTCTTTACGCTGTCTTTACTTAGCATATAGTTTACACTGATATGCTTACCCACATCGCGAATAAAGTTTAAAAAGCTGTAGTTTTTAAACCAATCATAGTTATTTACCAGTTCGGCTTTATTGGGGATATTGCTTTCAAAATCCAGATATCTTTGAAGCTGTTTTTTAACGCCTTCCAAATTTTTTTGTAATACCTCCTCGCTCAATAAATTACGTTCCTGACTTTTGCCGCTGGGGTCACCCACCATTCCGGTAGCGCCGCCTACCAACGCTACGGGTTTGTGGCCTGCCAGTTGTAAATGCTTTAATAACAATATGGGCACTAAACTGCCAATATGCAACGAATCAGCCGTAGGGTCGAAGCCAATATAGCCACTGGTAGGTTCCTTTAGCAATTGCTCTTCCGTACCCGGCATTATATCCTGTATCATTCCCCGCCAGCGTAATTCTTCTATTAAATTCATAGCGTAAGTAAGCTTTAGGCGGCAAAAGTAAGGCACTCAGTGTACGTTTGCTGCCATTAGGCTTTTATTTTATACAACACTAGGACATTGAAATTTAAAGATTATTTTTGTTGCAACAGCATATCTTATGAAATAGCTTCATAACCAATTGCTCTTCCGAAACCTGTAACAATGAGAAGAAAAACCATCGCTTTCTGCTTACTTAGCGTAGTATGGGTTACCACTGCGTCCGCTCAATTCCGCAAATACTCCAACGAATTTTTAAATATTGGTGCTGGCGCCCGGGGTTTAAGCATGGGCAGTGCCCAGGTAGCTTCCGTGCAGGATGGTACTGCCGGTTACTGGAATCCTGCTGGTTTAATAGGCGTACAGGATCATCCCAGTATCAACTTAATGCACGCCGAATATTTTGCCGGTATTGGTAAGTATGATTACGCCAGTTTAGCGTTACCCTTAGCCGGTAACAAAAGAACCTTGGGTGTAACTGCCCTTCGTTTTGCGGTGGATGATATCATGAACACCTTGTTTTTAGTAGAGCCCGACGGGTCTATTAATTATAATAATATTCAATCCTTTTCTTCAGCCGATTATGCTTTTTTAATATCACTGGCTCAAAAACTTAAAGAAAGCACGAATAAAAATGTGCACTTTGGTGTTAATGCCAAAATCATTCACCGCAGTGTGGGCCACTTTGCAAAAGCATGGGGTTTTGGGCTGGATGCCGGCGTGCAGATCATACATGACAAATGGAAGTTTGGCTTTGCCGCAAGGGATATCACCTCCACCTTCAACGCCTGGTCGTTTAACTTTTCGGATAAAGAAAAAGAAGCCTTATACCTAACCAATAATGAAATTCCGGTAAAGTCCACCGAAATGACAGCGCCGCGCCTGGTAGCCGGTGCAGCAAGAGATTTTACGTTATCTAAGAAAGTAAGCCTTTTAGCAGAGGCTAATTTTGATGTTACGTTTGATGGAAAAAGAAACACCGTAATTAGTTCTAACCCAATAAGCATTGACCCCAAGCTGGGAGTGGAATGTAATATCAACAACGTATTTTATTTGCGTGCCGGTATCAACAACTTTCAAAAAGCCCTGGCGGATGGCGATACGCTTAATCAAAAGAAAGTGTGGATCTATCAGCCCAGCGCCGGCGCCGGTTTCCGTATCCAAAACGTAAAGATAGACTACGCATTTACCAACCTTGCCAATCAATCGAATCCCTTATTTACCCATGTTTTTTCATTGCAGTTTGACCTGGTGAATGATAAAAACAAAAAGAAGAAATAATCCCTACCGTATAAAAATAAAACATGAAAAACTTACTGTTCGCATTATTGGTTACCTGCGGCCTCATCGCAAAAGCACAGGTATACAATAATGAATGGATAGATTATACCAAAACTTACTACAAGTTTAAAGTAGGCAAAACCGGCCTGTACCGCATACCACAATCTACCCTGTCTGCTGCAGGTTTAAATGCGGCTGCACAGGATTTTCAATTATGGCGAAATGGCGTGCAGATACCCATTTTTACTTCGCTGGCTTCGGGCAATTTTTCCAGCAACGACTATATTGAGTTTTGGGGCGAAATGAATGATGGCAAGCCGGATATGCAACTTTATCGCGATCCTGCGTACCAGTTAAATGATAAATGGAGCTTAGAGACAGATACGGCTTCCTATTTTTTGACAGCCAATACAAGCGGCTCTAATATGAGGTTGGCCGTTACTGCAAATAATCTGTCCGGAAACACACTGCCGGCCGAGCCTTATTTTATGCACACTACCGGCACGTATTTTAAAAACAAAATCAACAGCGGCTATGCCGAGGATGTAGGCGAATATATTTATTCTTCCTCGTATGACAGGGGCGAAGGCTGGACATCAAATGATATTGCAAACGGCACTTCCAATACAACAACTTTATCGAATTTATTTGTTTACGCCACCGGTCCGGATGCCACTATTAAAATTGCTGTATCTGGAAATGCAAAAAACCCCCGCGATTATAGAGTTACTATTAACAACGATTCTATTATTGGCGGCCCGGTAGATTTTTTTGCGTTAAAAAAAGATTCTGCTGCATTTGCTGTGAGCTCTTTAGCTACCAATACGGCTAGCGTGGTAATAAAAAATTTATCTACTACAGCAAATGACAGACTGGTAGTACACAAATATGAAATCACCTACCCAAGACAATTTAACTTTGGCGGCGCTTCCAACTTTGAGTTCAACCTGCCTGCTGGTATATCCGGTAATTATCTCGAAATTTCGGGTTTTAACTTTGGCGCTACTGCTCCGGTTTTGTACGATATTACCAATAGCAAAAGATATGTTACCGACATTTCTGCCGCACCCATTATAAAGGTAGCCTTGCTGCCATCGGGTACAAGCCGCAGGTTGGTGCTGGTAAGTGAAGACGTTGCAAACATTAATACCATATCAAGCCTTCAGTCAAGAAATTTTATCAATTATTCTTCAAGCGAAAACCAGGGCGACTATATTATTATTTCTAATCCTTTATTATTCAATGGCGCCAGCGGAACCAATCCTATAGAAGATTATCGGGCCTACCGCAGTTCGGCGGCAGGCGGAGGCTATACGGCTAAAATATACCTGGTAGATGACCTGGTAGATGAATTTGCATTTGGTATTAAAAAAGATCCATTAGGCATCCGCAACTTTTTGCTTTTTGCAAAAAACCGGTTTTCAACTCCTCCCAAACAAGTTTTTTTGCTAGGCAAAGGCGTTAATTATGTGCATCAGCGCACCTATGAAAGTTCGCCCGATATTACCAATCTTAACCTCGTTCCTGCATTTGGCTGGCCGGCATCCGATGTATTGTTTACTGCTTTGCCGGGCAGTTCCGCACCGGAGGTTTCTATTGGCCGGCTTTCTGCCATAAGTGCAGCGGAAGTAGCGCTTTATCTTAAAAAAGTAAAAGACTATGAGCAGGTACAAAAAGTTTCATCACCCAAGGTAGAAGATAAAGCCTGGATGAAGAATGTAGTGCACCTTGTGGGCAGTAACGATCCTACCTTACAAAGTACGCTGGACAATTACATGAATAATTATAAAAGCATTATTTCTGATACCTTATTTGGGGCGCATGTGGTTACCTTTAGTAAAACATCGGCTGATGAATTGCAACAGTTAACTAACAGTTACCTGCAAACGCTATTTGCCGAAGGTATCAGCCTGATTACTTATTTCGGCCACTCCTCATCCGGTGCTCTTGCTTTTAATTTAGACAACCCGGAGAACTATAACAACCCCAGTAAATATCCTTTGTTTATTGCTTTGGGTTGCGATGCCGGCGACTTCTATAATTTTAATACCATACGTTACCAGCTAAAAGAAACTGTTTCCGAGAAATTTACTTTTGCACAAGATCGTGGTACTATCGGTTTTATTGCCAGTACGCATTTTGGCATTATCAATTATCTCGACATATTAAACTCACGGTTTTATAAATCATTGGCGGTTACCGACTATGGAAAACCCGTAGGCGACCTGATGAAAGCTGCCATAAAGCAAACGTTTGACGTAACCACGCAGGAAGATTTTTATGCACGGCTCACCTGCGAAGAAATTGCATTAAACGGCGACCCCGCAATAACAGTAAATCCGCATCCAAAACCTGATTATGTGGTAGAAGACCCAATGGTGCAGATATCACCTACTGTCATATCCATAGCGGACAATAAATTTAAAGTAAACGCCAGTTTTCTGAATATTGGTAAAGCCATTAATCAGAATATTGTAATCCAAATTACAAGACAATATCCCAACCAAACTACCCAAGTCGTATATCGCGATACCATTCCGGGCATCCGCTATAAAGATTCCATCAGTGTAGAATTGCCTATTGATGCGCTGCGGGATAAAGGCACTAATAAATTAACAGTAACAGTGGATGCAGACAACCAGGTTGACGAGTTGTACGAAACCAATAATAGTGTAACTAAGGAATTTGTTGTGTACGAAAATGAAGCGAGGCCGGTATATCCATATAATTATGCTATTGTAAGCAAGCAAAACACAAAGGTTCTGGCTTCTACTGCAAACGTTTTTGCAAAGACAAGCCAGTATACTATGGAGATGGATACTACCAAATTGTTTAATTCGTCTTCTAAAGTTTCAAAATCGGCAACAAGCGCAGGTGGGCTTTTAGAATTTGATCCGGGTATTACTTATAAAGATAGTACAGTTTATTACTGGCATATTGGTTTTATAACCACTAGTGGTCAAACCAACTGGGGCACTTCTTTTTCCTTTGTATACCTTGCCAATCATGCATTTGGTGTAAACCAGTCGCATAAATACCAGCACATGGAATCTACATTTTCCAATATGTATGTGGATTCTGTAAGCGGCCGGTTTGTATTTGAAAAAAAGGCTAATGATATCTTAATCAATAATGGTGTTTATCCCACCGCAAGCACTCAAGATCCTGACTACTATATAACAGTAAATGGAACTTCTTTAATTGGGGGCGGATGCTCGTACAATGAATTAATATTTAATGTATTTGACTCGTCAAGTTTTCTGCCGTGGCAAAATAAATATTCAGGTGGCGGTGGCTTATATAATAGCTTAAGCGCAACCTGCGGCTCGCGGCGGCAATATAATTTTGAGTACTCTCTTAGCAATAGCACTGGACGCAAAAGGGCTATGGACTTTTTAGATTTGATTCCGGTAGGAAACTATGTGGTTGTTCGCGGAAATGTCAATCCAAACTTTAATTCAAACACCTATGCTGCTGCATGGAAGTCGGACACTACTTTGTACGGTTCCAATAATTCTATATATCATAAGTTATATCAGCAAGGTTTTGCAACGCTTGATAGTTTTAACCGACCTAGAACTTTTATTTTCATTTTCAGAAAGGACGATAAAAATACCTTTACGCCTAAAGCCGTACTTTCTTCTGGAATCTACGATAAAATAACATTAGGTGCAGACATCTTTACAGTAGGATCGGCCGGTACAGTGACCTCGCCGGTTTTTGGCCCGGCCAAAGCCTGGAAACAATACAGCTGGCAAGGAAATTCTGTGGATACAGCTAATAGTGACGATGCTAAAGTAAACATCATCGGTATCAATCAAACGGGTACGGAAACTACACTTTTCAATGGTATTACTCCAAGCCAACAATCGGTAGATATTTCTTCTGTTAACCCGGCACAATATCCTTATTTAAAATTACAAATGAGCAATAAGGATAGCATATATCATACACCCTATCAGTTAAAATATTGGCGTCTTACATACGATCCCGTACCGGAAGGTGCATTGGCGCCCAATATTTATTTGAACATGCCGGATACGCTGGGCTTAGGCCAAAACCTGGATTTTAAAATAGCATTTAAGAATATTAGTGACGTGCCCTTCGATAGTGTAAAAGTAAAGGTAGTACTTACCAACAGCAGCAATGTATCTACCACACTACAGGTGAAAAAATACAAACCGCTGGCGGCAGATGATACACTGCATATTATACAACCCATTAATTCCCAAACACTGGCTGGGGTTAATATGTTATATGTAGAAGCCAATCCGGATAATGACCAGCCCGAGCAATATCACTTCAATAACTTTGGCTACAAAACGTTTTATGTATTAAGCGATAGCCTGAAGCCTTTACTGGACGTGACGTTTGACAATACGCATATTTTGAATCATGATATTGTATCGTCGAAGCCGGAGATCGTTATTAAATTAAAAGATGAATCAA
>JAICHT010000091.1 GCA_025924755.1 Chitinophagaceae bacterium
ACATTCCATGCGCTGTAATGGATGCGGTAGCAGATTGTATTTTTTTGTTAGTGGAAAATTGTTTACGGAATATAGGGCTGGGACGCATTAGCGTATCTTCTGCATATCCCGGCTCGATCCATTTTGCTTTCCAGTCGTTCGTGTTCAAAAAAGCCATTTGCCAATATGCAGGCGTACTCCAGGCGGCACCTTTACCTGTATTATCCCACAACCGCACCTGCCAATAATATTTTTTTCCGGATTGTAAAGGCGTTCCTTTATAAGCCACATGCACCGAAGAATCGGAAGTTACTTTTCCACTATTCCATATAAGAGTATTGCCTTTTTCGAGCGAAGCACTATTGTCTGCCACCCGTATTTCGTAAGCGGTTTGCAGCACGTTTCTTTTATTGGAGTTTAATTGCCAGCTAAAGCGGGGCTGCACCACATCCAGCCCAACAGGATTGGTTCGGTTTTCGCAAAGAAGGTTAGAAACCTGTACTTGTGCAAAAGCAAGCAATGTAAAAAACTGAAAGGCTATCAACGAAATATATTTTCGCATATGCATATACTTTAGTTATTATGAAGTTATGTAAGTTGATGCGTAATGCCTTAATTCTATAATATCATTAGGCAAAGGTTTAGTATTCCAGGAGCGATGGATAGCGAGTGCAGTGCCTACGGCTGTTGCCTGCGCCGTAGATGCGGCAAAGACCTCCATCTGTGGAAAAGCAACTGCCAGCAGGTTCATATAAATGGCATTTTTACTAAAGCCGCCATCTACAAAAATCCGTGTAGCAGAAGTGTCGTTCAATACCAACTGTGTGGAAGCTTTTTGCTGTTCGATAATATCAAGAATCAGTTGATGATAGGCTTCTTCATCATCTTCAAACTGCGACAAACCTCTTTGTGCAAACCGCGAACGTTTCAGCATATTGATGGTATCTGCTTTTGCAGCAATTGTGTTCTCATTTTTTTGAAGTTTTGCAATCACATCCGGGTTAAATTCCATTGCTTTGTAACGCAGTGAAGTTTGATGAAAGTAAGCCGCTATGCGCTTTACTTCTTCCTCATGCTCATTTCCGGCAAAAACCCTAGAAGCCTTTACAGGCTTACCCTGATAAGCAATATAGCACAGGCAATCCTTTTGTAATTCTTCTAAAGTAAGTGGCGTATCATTAAACGGATTTAAACTAATGCACCAGGTACCGGTAGAGATCAATACAAAGGGTTTTTGAAAACGAACCTGGTATGGAATCAGAGCAGCCGAACTGTCGTGCAAACCAATACCGGCTGCATACGTATTCCCTTCAAAGGTGGCAGAAATCACTTCATTTGCCGGCACTATAAGTGCCAACTTCTCAACGATGCCTTCTTGGTACACCCACTCATGATATTGGTTCTTTTGAAAATTCCATAATGCAGTATGACAACCAATACTGGTAAGATCCGAACAAACTTTTCCGGAGATCAGGTAACTTATATATTGCGGCAGGTGAAGGGCATATTTGATTTGCTTAAACAACTCCGGCTTTTCGTATTTCACCCGGTACAGTTGCAAGCCGGAGTTGAGATTTCCTAATACGGGGGAAGCCGTTTGAAAAGAAAATGTTTCTTCTCCGCCATACATATCATAAAACTGTTGTTGCAGCTTTTGCGGGAAAGGCTTCAGGTAATTATACAATGGAGCAACTGGTTTTCCCTCTTTATCTATATACACAAAACTGGCTCCGTAGGCGGAGCAATTCATCGCTTTTACATCGAAGTTTTTTTGCCGGAAGATTTCCTGCATCGAATGGGAAACCCATAACCGGAGGCTTTCCAGGTTCTCACAAGCATCGCCATCTTCATCTATCGTTTCGGGTAATTGCATACTTGCTTCATGCACCATTTGATAGTGTTCATCAAAGAGAAACCATTTTTTATTGGTTTTACCTATATCAATAATTGCTATGACAGGTTCTTTGGCAGGCATTTTATAATCCGGTGGCTACTGTTTTCAGGCCTCTTTCTTTAATGAGCTGGTCTCTTACTTTTAAGTTTCTGTAGGCTTGAAAGGGCTGTAATGCCGCACCCGCCCTCAATCTTGCTTCCGCTACCAGCGGCCGTACATCGGTACGATAAGCTTCCTGTAATAGTTCCTGCGCCTGCACTACATCGTTGCTTTCCCTTGCCGCTTCCAATGCATTGGCATCCACTACTAGCGCCTGCGCATATGCGATTTTTATGGCTTCTACGGATTGCAGTAAATCTTCCAGCGGATCTTTTACATTGTGAGACGCATCGATCATCCATCCTAAATCGGTAGCATGGTTCATGCCCCTGGCATTCATGCCTTCTATTAATTCATTAAAAATTAAAAAGAGCTGATATGGATTGATGCTACCCACCGTTAAATCATCATCGCCATATTTAGAATCATTAAAGTGAAAGCCACCTAACTTACCCTCCATCAGCAGCAGGGAAACAATTTGTTCAATATTAGCTCCCGGCAGATGGTGTCCTAAATCTACTAACGTATACGCCTTGGGTCCAAGTTTGGTAGCATAGTTGAAGGATTGTCCCCAATCGCCTACCGTCATGGAGTAAAAGTTTGGCTCGAAGGCTTTATACTCCACAAATAGTTTCCAGTTATCGGGTAACGCCGCATATACTTCCTGCAAGCATTCTAAAGTCCGCTGGAAGGCTTTACGAAAGTTGAGCTGGCCGGGAAAAGAAGAGCCATCCGAGAGCCAAACATTTATGGAATCGGAGCCGAGTTCAATACCATAGTTGATTACGTCAATATTGTGCTCCACTGCTTGTTTCCGCACCGCTTTATCAGTATGCTGCATCGAACCAAATTTGTAACTGTGCTGCTGCCCTGGCTGATCCTGAAAGGTATTGGAGTTCATTGCATCGAAACGAAGGCCATACTGGGCAGCCAGTGCTTTGATGGCTTTAGGATTTTGCGGAATATCCCACGGTATATGCAGCGAGATGGCGCCGCTGGAACCGTTCAGGGCATGCAATAAACCTACATCTTCTATTTTTTCTTCCAGGCTGCGGGGCTCGCCGCCACCTGAGAAGCGGGCAAAACGGGTACCCCCGGTACCTAAGGCCCAACTGGGTATGGCAATTTGAAAGTCCATCAACTTTTGAATTACTTCATCCAGGTTTTTTACAGAAGAAGCTACAAGGCCGAACTTGCGTTGATGGTCTTGTAAAGACTCTTGATTCAGTTCGTTTATTTTATAATTTTCCAGTAACATGGCAAGCATTTAATAAGTTAGGGTAAATAAAAAACTTCTTTTAGTGGTGTTTGCACAGGTGAATGATCGGGATTTGTTTCCATAATATCACTCATATATTCCCACCAACGTTGCATCACAGGATGCTCAGGTAAGTTATTTAATTTTTGAGGATCGTCCGCTTTCATAACACCAAATAAACTATTAGTGGTTTCATCTAAAAAGATAGCATAGTCACTGATGCCACTTTCTTTTAAGAGTACCTGAAGTTCCGGCCATATCTCGTCGTGTCTTTTCTTATATTCTTCTTCAAAGCCTTTGATCAATTGCATTTTAAAAGCAGTGCGCTGCATAATTGGCCTCTCCCTCCTACTCCCTCTCCAGCCTCATCCGCCTTTCAGGCACCTTCTCCATTAGGAGAAGGTAATTGGATAATACTGTTTTAATGAGGGAGCGGTACTTTTGAATTTTAATCAAACTATTTAACTACCACATCACTGGTTCTTTTATAAGCTATATCAAATTTTACACTACATCTTCAAATAAGCCGGCCTTGTGAGTTAGCAAGTCCTCTCCTTTGGGGAGGATTTGGGTGGGGCTGCTTATCTTAAAAATGCGGCCGCTACGCCTCCATCCACGTTCAATACATTACCGGTTGATTTGTTGACCAGGCCGCTTACAAAAGCATAGCATGCGTTGGCAATATCTTCCGGCAAAATCGTTTCGTTTAAGAGCGTTCGCTTTGCATAATACCCCGGCAATTCTTCTACTGTTATACCATACGCTTTGGCTCTTCCTTCGGCCCAGCCACCGGCCCATATGTTGGAATCGGCAATCACCGCATCGGGATTTACCGTGTTTACCCGGACTTTATCGCCGCCTAATTCTGCAGCCAGCAAACGGCTTAAGTGTGCCTGTGCTGCTTTGGCAGAACCATAGCCTGCATTGTTAGGCCCGGATACTACCGAGTTTTTAGATACAATATTGATGATATCACCACCAAAACCTTGCTTACGCAATACTTTCACACCGGCTTTTGATACCATAAATTGTCCTTTCACTAATATATCGTACAGTTTATCCCAATCCGCTATGGTATGGTCTAAAAGCGCTTTAGAAATAGAGATGCCCGCGTTATTTACCACAATGTCTACGCCTCCAAACGCTAAAGCAGCAGCCTCAAAGGCTTTCTCAATCGAGGCTTCATTGGTAACATCCAATGGTGTGGAAGCTGCCGTATCACGACCAAAAAATTTTTGAAACTCACGCATCGCTCCTTCCATCCGTTGGGCATTAATATCATTGATCACTATACAAGCTCCTTCTTCCGCAAACTTTTTGGCAATGGCTTTACCTATACCTCCTGCACTGCCGGTAATTAATGCAATCCGTCCGCTTAAAGATTTGGGTTTGGGCATGCGTTGCAACTTTGCTTCTTCCAACAGCCAGTATTCAATATCAAATGCCTCCTGTCTTGGCAGCGATGTATATTTAGAAATGGCTTCTGCGCCCCGCATCACATTGATGGCATTGATATAAAATTCCGCGGCTACCCTGGCCGTGTGTTTGTCTTTGGCAAAGGTGAACATACCCACACCCGGATATAGTAATACTACCGGGTTTGCATCGCGAATAGCCGGACTATTGGGATGTTTGCAGAAGTTATAGTAATCACTATACATTTTCCGGTAGGCTTCGTATTGAGGTGCTAATCGCTCCTTAACAGCAGCCGTATCTGATAAATCCTGCTGAGCATCTAAGTTTAATACTAAAGGGCTGATCTTTGTTCTCAGGAAGTGGTCGGGACAAGAAGTGCCCATTGGTGCCAACCGATCCAGATCAAAAGAGTTAATGAACTGAAGTACCCGTTCATCATCGGTAAAATGTCCTATCATTTTGGTTTGAGAAGAGCAGAACCCTCTTAACACCGGCGCTAAAGCAGCAGCCTGTTGTAAGCGTTCTTCTTTCGGTAACGCCTCTATTTTAGCTCCGCCAAACACCGGTCCTTTCCTGCCTGTATTATCTTCAATATATTGAGCACAGCGCTCTATTACTTCCAGTGTGTTTATATAACTTTCATAGGCAGTATTGCCCCAGGTAAACAGGCCATGAGAACCCAGCATAATGCCACGGATACCAGGATTTGCATCAAGGCATTCTTTTAATTGAAGCCCTAAATCAAAACCGGGACGCTGCCATTCTACCCAGCCAATCGTTCCGCTGAATAATTCTTCGGTAATACGTTTGCCATCTTTGGCTGCCGCAATGGCAATAGCCGCGTCCGGATGCAAATGATCAATATGCTTAAAAGGTAAAAAGCCATGCAGTGGCGTATCTATAGAAGGTGCTTTGGAAGACAGATCGTATATGCAATGGTTAAACAGTTCTGGCCTCTCATCTTCATGCGCTATGCCGCGGTATACTTTTTCTAAACTACGAAGGCGATCTACATACAGTGCCGCAAGGCCGCTTCTTTTTAAAGTTCCCAAATCTCCACCCGAACCTTTCACCCACATCACTTCTTTTTCCTCTCCGGTTAACGGATCTTTCGCCATGGCTTTGCAGGAAGTATTACCGCCGCCATAGTTGGTAAGGCGCAGATCGGCTCCTAATAAGTTGGATCGGTATATAAGTAGCGCTACTTCATCGCCTGCAAGTTTTGCAGCCTCTTCATCGTTCCACAAATAGCTTACATGCTTGAAATTATTTACTGCTATTGACATGATATAAACTTTAATTGATTCGGATTCTTGTCAAAAATTTTAATTGATTATACTTTTAATGAATTGCCATAACCTACTATTATTACTGATGCCAGTATGATAAAAAGCCCCAGGATAAAGCTCGTAAATGTTTTTCTATCTACGCCTTTCCATTCTTTCAACGCCAGCCCCCACATATTGGAAACGAGAATGATAAAGGCCATATGTAATATCCACGAAGAAGCTCCGTTACCCAGCTTGCTTTCGCCCATACCATAAAAGAAAAACTGCAGGTACCAGGTGGTGCCTGCCAGCGCCGCAAATAAATAATTCTTAGCCAGCGGTGTGTTTTTATCTGCATAATTAGTAAAGGTGTGATTACGGATATTGAGAATAAGGCACCAGATAAAATTAGTAGTTAACCCGCCCCATAATAACACCACGTAAGTAACATTATTCTGAAACAGTGGATTGAAGCCGCTGCTAACCGCTACCTTGGCCATGGGTTCACCCGCCTCTATTCCATAATTAAAACAGGCACTTAATACACCGGAAATAATAGCAAAGGTCAATCCCTTTCTAAGATTAAATTCTTTAACGCCCTGTTGCTTTTGATCTGTAGATAAATTCTTTTCTTTTTGCCTGCCTGCATAACCGCAAACGGCAATACCGGCAAGACAAACCACTATACCTAACAACACCAGCCGGCCACCGGAACTATGCACCATTTGAGAAAAAGTAACTTTGCCTTCGTGCGGTACATAGTTGTAATAAATAGCAGGCAATAAAGAGCCCAAAGCTGCTGTAAGCCCCAGCAATACGGAGTTTCCCAATGACATACCCAGGTAACGGATGCCCAGTCCATATGTTAATCCGCCGATGCCCCACAGCACGCCCCAAAAGTACGTCCATGCTATAGTAGACATATCAGTTTGATGGATGATAGCGGCAAAGCCCGGCACCGTTAAATAAGCTGCCAATGGTGGCACAATGAGCCAGGAAAAAAGTCCACCAATAATCCAGTAGCTTTCCCACGACCAACCTTTAATTTTTTTGTACGGCACATAAAAACTACCAGAGGCGAAACCGCCGATAAAATGAAAAATAACTCCTAATATGGCTTGCATATATGTAATATTTCAATATGGCACAAACAATCTGATTTAAATTACCGGTTTGGAAATTACAACTGTTATGACCTGTATAGAAATTTAGTTATCCTGATATTGCTATAGTAAAAGAGCCATCCTATCAGGACGGCTCTTTTACAAATAAGAATTACAAGGTTTTAAATTTATTTAGAATCAAATTGTAAAGAAGTCAGGGCTATCTGATCGGTACTTTTTCCATTTTTTGTTTTACTTACCACAACAATGGTATGCAACTTTCCATCGTTCACCGGTTTCAAACTAGAAGTAAGAACCCTGCCCAAAATTTTATTGGTAGCTTTTTTGGCCACGCCACCAGAAGCAGTACCCGGCGCAGGCGCTAAAGTAAATTCTCCTAACATCTGGCCGTCCTGCGAATCTAAGTGCACTTCAAAAGTATGGCCGGAAGCAGGAGGTTTCTGCCATCCAAGACTTAACTCAGCCGCATTTATACCAGTAAGATCAATACTATCAAGAATGAATGATCCTACACTGTCCGGAACAATCATCAGCGTTCTGCCATTTAAATTGAAAGTAGTAAAGCCTTGCACCTTTTTTGCGCCTTCAAAAGTTAATTTACTACTTCTTAACGCTACAGCACTGCCGCCTGTCAGCGGCTTAATATTGTTGCCACCTTTGTCGGTATAGCTGGCCGTTAAGTATAGTACGCCATTATCTTTTACCGGCTTGTTTAAAGTAGGGTTGATACTACCTGATGCAGGCAACGATTTTGTTTTACCTTCTTGCTTAGCTAATGATAATACCCAGTCTACTATCTCCCTGGCATCATTTTCAGTTAAGTTCGGGTGCGCCGGCATTGCCGCTTCGCCCCAAACACCGCTGCCGCCTTTAATCATTTTTTGAACCAAATGGGTAACAGCGTCCGGATTTTTTTGATACCGCTCAGATACTGCCTGATATGCAGGCCCTATCGATTTTTCATTGATCTTATGGCAGGATTTACAATCTAAGGAAAGCATCAGGTTCTTACCCGCCATAGCACTGGTTAATACCTGGTGGCCTTGTGGTAAAGCCGCTTTGTCTTTTTGTTCGGTATAATCGGCCGATACTACTAAACTGCTCAAATCTTTCACCTTGGCCGTATCATCTTTATCTTCTATTGAAACCGCATACTGAACCGGCTTCCCAGGGAAATAGAAGGTTTGATTTCCTTTTATCTGGATGTTTACTGTTGGGGCTTCATTTCCTGCATATACGCTTGCAGCTTCACTTTTTGCCGAGGCTTTTTCTTTATCGCTGACCATTACGGAAATAGCATATTCGCCGGGCGTATTGTAGGTATAGGTGATAGTTGGCTTATCGGTTTCCTTTTTAGTGCCGTTGCCTAAATCCCACACATACGTTAGCGCACCTTTTTCAGGATCCTTAGCATCTACCGAAGCGGTTACAGTGAAAGGTAAAGTGCCGGAAGTTTTATTCACATGAATGCCTGCTATTTGAGGAGGACGGTTACCGCCGTTATAATCCAGACGGGAAAGGCCGGCATCCGGATTTTTGCTAAACCAGCCGGAACCATATTCCAGTACATACAACCTGCCATCAGGCCCTACTTCCATATCAATAGGGTTGTTGAATTTGGTATTCTGCATAAACGGTTCCATCTTATCAAAGTCACCATTCTTTTGCATGGTTACCGGTTTTATCCAGCCCCGTATCCAATCGTACGTAAATAATTTGCCGTTATAATAATCCGGGTAACGAGTTTCTTTCGGGAACATATCGGTATAATATACCGGGCCGGCCATAGCATTTCTACCACCTGTACCTACCTGTGGAAAATCGGGTGAGGCGGCATAGGGATACCAGATAAAAGCAGGCTGTGCCGGCGGCAAATCCTTTAAACCGGTATTGTTCCGCGAATTATTGACAGGATGTTGCGGATCGAAAGCAGCACCGCTTTTTCCATTCGTATAATCATACTCGCGATATGGATAGTTATTGCCTACAAAAAACGGCCAACCAAAGAAGCCGGCTTTACGGGCCTGGTTTACTTCGTCGTATCCACGAGGCCCACGGGTTGCCAAACTATCATTATTAGCATCCGGCCCCACTTCGCCCCAATATAAGAATCCTGTTTTTTTATCTACTGATATGCGATAGGGATTGCGGTCTCCCATTACATAAATTTCAGGGCGGGTACTTGCCGTGCCTTTAGCAAATAAATTTCCATCCGGTATGCTATACGTGCCATCATCATTGATATGTATCCGCATAATTTTACCCCTGAGGTCATTAGAATTACCGGCGCTGCGGCGGGCATCATATTGCAGGTGGCCCGGTGCATCGTTTAATGGAGCAAAACCATGATTGACATATGGCTGCTTCGGTTCATCAAATGGAGTGGAATTATCACCAGCAGAAAAAAACAAGGTATGGTCGTTGCCAAAGGCTATAGAACCACCGGTATGGCAGCAGATTTCCCGCTGCGCTTTAACTTCCAATATTACTTTTTCAGTTTTATTATCCACTGTATCATTCTGGAAAGTGAACCTGGATAAGCGGTTTACCGAACTGTCAGCGGGACTGTAATACACATAGATGTAATGATTTTTTGCATAATCCGGATCGGCTTGTAAGCCCAATACCCCTTCCTCTGCATTTACACCCGGTGTGTGGAGGGTTTTCCAGTAAACATTAAGGAAACCTGCCTGCTTAACCGATTTGCTGGCGTTCTTATACAGCATTAGTTCTCCTCTACGCTGAGCTACCAATATATCAAAATTGGGAAGAATGGTCATTTCAGTAGGCTCAAAAAAAGTTCCCTGAACCAATTGCGTTTTGGTAAAGCGGTCCTGGTCTGGCACCCGCTGCGTGACAGCTTTTGAATAGTTTAACTCACTATTGTTTCCAATAGCATATTTGATTCCTGCTAAAATGTGTTTTAAATAATCCGCATCAGTATACTCTGCATCTGTGTGCCCCAATTCAGTATACCAGGCACGGCCACCATCATAATCGTGGTACCAGGCCATAGGATGGTACTTACCGTTAGCACCACCATGATAACTGTTTTCATCTATAGTAAGCAACACATGCACATCTTTATTTAGCTTTTTAAAGCTGTAAAATTCATCTGTCCTTTTCCAGGGATTGGGCAGAAATTTAGTAGCGTCGTTGTTTTTATCTACTACATTTAAAACACCTGGTTGTACGTTGGGAAAGGTATCGTTAATACCAGGATGACTTAAAAAATAACCTCCTACCATACGACCATACCAGCCCCAGTCGTATTCCGCATCGGCAGCCGCATGAATGCCGACAAAACCGCCGCCAGATTGAATATAACGCTCAAAATCCGCTTCCTGATCACTGTTCAGGATATCGCCTGTGGTGCTTAGAAAAACAACTGCCGCATATTTCTTCAGGGAGTCTTCCTGTATCCAGTCGGCATTGGATGTAGTATCTACATTAAAATTATTTTCCTGTCCCAGCTTTTGTATAGCTGCCACACCAGCAGGAATGGAGGCATGATGAAAGCCGGCCGTCTTGGTAAAAACCAACACATTTGGTTTACCAGAGCGCTTACCGCAACTAAAGAAGAATACAGCAACAGATAAGATGGCAAAAACGTACTTCATTGAAAGATTTGATTTGAGATTAATTTAAAACACACTACCCATTCATCTAAGAAGGAATAAATATAACAATCCTGTTCTCAAAAATATCATATATCGTTTTATTTACTTTATGGATACTATTTTCACCGGTCCTGATAACCCTGAAGGCAGTAATAGTTCCATATCCCTTTGATGTGGCGGTATTTGAACTACAGTCAGCTTGTTTAAGGATATAAATCTTAAAAATATGAAAACCTTTCGCTAAGATACGTCATAACATGAGCCGTTATTTGTTCAAAATATGCCTGGAGCTATTTATATCAACTATAGTAAGTATTATCGCACTTACCCAGGTAAGTAATCCAAGTATAAACCATGTGGTTGGTTTAAACAGTGTGATATTGAGCACACGGGGTACAACATCGGTACTTGCATGAAGCAATACAGCTGAAACTAAACTACCACCGGTTCTGTTAAAAACAACTGTGTAAATAAAAGAAAGCCCAATGGTAAAAACAAAGAATAAGACCAATGGGAACGAAGACTGACCGGGTGTAAAATAAATAGGCAGATGCCAGGTACTCCATAATATACCGAGCACAAGCGTAGCGAAAAGAGGATTTTTAAATACTTTTTGTAGTCTTGGTAAAGCAAAGCCTCTCCACCCTATTTCTTCGCCGGAATTAATAAACATCAACCAGATAAAAGCTGCAAAAGTAAAAAATGGGGATGTAGGAAGAACAATATCTTTAAAAGAGGTGTGGAACAAACGACCATCAAGCCAATAAGAAAGAATAAAAAGAAATGGTACCAACAAGATTGAAATGATGTACCACAATATACCAAAACGAAATCGCTTGTATCTGCCAAACAACTCTCTGACCCCACTCGCTTTATCGAAATAATACGCAACAAGGAGAGCAGAAATAGCTGGTGCAAAAAGGCCAACAAATGACAACAAACGAAGCGATTCGGGATGCAAAAAGGATGGGAACCAGGTTCCCCAGGCAATTACAAACGTCAGAAGAAAAAAAATACCAAGGGGTCTTAATATTCTGACGTTTTGTTTCATAATGCTGATCGTTTATTTATTGGTAGCTGTGAACATCAAACGATATATGAATTACGGGTTGTAATGTGTCAGCATTTATTATAGTGGTGAGGGTGGATACCAACTTATGAAAAAACACTAAAATGATTATAGTTGATAGTAGCATATAAAATTCTTACCAACATTTTAGTGTTTCTGAAGTTGCGCAATAGAATTACTAAAACGTTGGCTACGGATATAAGGCATCATTGAAAAACTGCTCTCGAGACGCATTCCAGCCGACGACATATTGCAAACACTCATGGTTGCTGCGGTATTACCTCTATGCAAAAAGTTTCAGCAGCGTTAGAGCAAGAACCAACAAACTTAATATTCTTGTTATAACTGTCTTTCTCTGGACAGAATTACGCAAATAAATTCCTAATACTATAATTAATTCATCTTGGTTATTTGGTTGTTTCCAACTAATAATTCC
>JAICHT010000092.1 GCA_025924755.1 Chitinophagaceae bacterium
ATGGTGCCATGGGAAACCAGCGTATTGCTGCTGCCAATCAGTACACCCAGTTTGGTGGTAGTAACGGAGCTTCCTTTTATGATATCAGCGGTACCAGTACCTCCGCTACGCCTGGAATCTATGTAGCTTTTATTGGTAACGGAGCTGGTAAATGGGAAACAAATATTACATCCAATGTTGGATTTGATGCAACACTTTTTAAAGGAGCTACAAACATCACTTTCGATATATACCAGAAGAGAACAAAAGACCTGCTTTATAATGCGGAACAGCCCGCCACAGCAGGGGGCACCGCTTCCGGAAATCCACCTGCGTTTAACATAGCCAGTATGAAGAACCACGGAATTGATATAGCCGTTACACAAAGAGCTAATATAGGGGGCAAAGATGGTCTGCGTTTAGATGGTACACTTACTTTTACCACCTATAAAAATCAAATCACAAACATAGCAGAGGGCGTTAGTTCTTTCGATTATGATTACGAAGGTATGAGCGGTCTCTTATCCGGCGTATTTATCAGAAACGCCGTAGGGCATCCAATGGCTTCTTATTTTGGATACCAGGTTCTTGGGTTATTTCAAAGTGATGAGGACGTAAGTAAATCACCTGCTCAAACAGATGCGGCTCCTGGCCGTTTTAAATATAAAGATGCAAATGGAGATGGTGTAATTACGGATGCAGACCGGGTTTTCTTTGGAGATCCGAACCCAGATTTTACATATGGCCTCAACCTGAACCTTGCTTACAAAGCATTTGATATATCAGCTTTCTTTTATGGAGTACAGGGTGCTGATGCCATTAATTTTGTAAGATGGTTTACTGATTTTTATCCATCTTTCCAGGGTGCTAAAAGTAAAGATGCCTTATATAATTCCTGGTCTCCTACTAACCCTAATGCCAAAGTACCTATACAGGAAAATGCCGGTAATTTTAGTACCAATGGGGTTCCTAATTCTTATTATATGGAAAATGCTTCTTACTTACGATTAAAGAATTTATCGCTTGGCTACAACCTGCCCACTTCATTACTTCAGAGGTTTAAGATTGACAGGTTTAGAGTCTTTGTACAGGCCACCAACTTATTCACCATTACCAAGTACACTGGTTTAGACCCGGAAATCACAAATTTTGACGATCGTGCCGCTGGTATAGATGCCGGTTCTTATCCTTCGGTTAAACAATATAGTGTTGGTGCAAACATAAATTTCTAAAGATTAAAATTTGTATAATGAAAAAAATTAGTTCAATAGCTATATCCATTACAGCAATACTATTTATTTTATATTCCTGTAAAAAAAGCTTTCTTGACCGGCCTGCTTATGGTACTTTAGATTCATCAGGAGTGGCAAATCAAAAATCTATTGAAGCTCTTTTAATTGGCGCCTATTCTATGTTAGATGGCTACCAGACCACCAATGGAATTGGGGGTTGGGAAAGTGCAGCCGATAACTGGGTATATGGAAGTATCTGTGGAGGTGATGCACATAAAGGAAGTGATGCAAGTGACCAGGCTGATATTATTCCAATCGAACAATATAAAGCCGATGCTACCAATAATTATTTCAATCAAAAATGGAAGGCTGTATATGAAGGCGTCACCAGGTCCAATGTTATTTTAAAAGTACTTGCACAGGCGAAAGATGTACCTGCTGCAGATGCTACACGTATAAGGGCAGAAGCCAGGTTTTTAAGGGCGCATTTTCATTTTGAACTTAAAAAGATGTGGAATAATGTGCCATTTATAGATGAAACGATGACGGACTTTACAGTTCCCAACAATAAAGTAAATGTGCCCAACGATGTAGATATATGGCCAAAAATAGAAGCTGACCTTCAATTTGCTTACGATAGTCTTCCACCTACACAACCTGAAATAGGAAGAGTTAATAAATGGGCTGCTGGGGCAATGCTGGGAAAGTGTTTGATGTTTCAAAAAAAATACGCAGAAGCTAAAGCTGTCTTAAAACAAGTTTATGATAACGGCACTAATTCGGGTGGTGTCAAATATGGCTTAGTAGAAAAGTTTTCGGATAATTTTAATGCGGCTACCAAAAACAATAAAGAAACGGTATTTGCAGTGCAAAGTTCTGTAAATGATGGTAGTGGAGCAGCGAACGCAAACTATGGCGATGTTTTAAATATGCCATATGGTGGGCCATGGGACTGTTGCGGATTTTTTGTTCCTTCTCAGGATCTGGTTAATTCCTACAAGGTAGATGCAACGACAGGTTTGCCGGATTTCGACAATTATAACGTCAATCCTGTTAAAAGTGATGAGGGTTTGAAATCTGATGAACCTTTCACACCTTACGCCGGTACTTTAGATCCGCGGTTAGACTGGACGGTGGGCAGGAGAGGTATCCCTTATCTTGACTGGGGTATATTTCCTGGTTATGACTGGATGCGTGATCAGCAATATTCAGGTCCATATAGCCCGGTAAAAGATGTTTACTACAAAGGACAAAAAGGTTCTTTAACCGATAACAATTTTTGGTCAACTACAGTAACTGCCATTAACGTGAATTTGATACGTTTTGCAGATGTAATTCTATGGTTGGCTGAGTGTGAAGTGGAAGCACCGGGAGGCGACTTAAATCAAGCCCGGGAATATGTAAATGAAGTAAGGGCAAGGGCTGCTAATCCGGTAAGTTGGGTTGTTTTAGACGGTACAAATAAACCCGCTGCAAATTATAAACTGGGTTTATATAACACTCCATGGACCGATCAGATTTATGCAAGAAAAGCGGTACATTTTGAAAGGAAATTAGAATTGGCAATGGAAGGGCATCGCTTTTTTGATCTGGTAAGATGGGGTGAGGCCGCTGAAACTTTGAACAAGTATCTTAAGTATGAAAGTACCCTCCGGGTTTATTTGCAAGGAGCGCAGTTTACTCCTAACCAGGATGAGTATTTTCCAATACCACAAAGACAAATAGATTTAAGTAATGGAACACTTCATCAAAACCCGGGGCATTAATATTCTGTATGCTTTAAAGGTTTGACAACTTAATTCTATCAATCTTATTAAGACTTACAATATCTAAGATATTTTGTTATAAAATTCATTCGTATAAACAGTACGTTATTAGCATCGATTAATATTTTTTATCTTCTTTAAACACCATATTTATGCATACATCCCGCCGGAGTTTTATTAAAAGAAGCAGTATGGCACTTGCTGGTTCTGCGCTGCTTCCCCGTTTTATTTTACAGGGAGAAGAAAGTAAAGACCATGTTTTAGGGATCCAGTTGTGGACGGTAAAGGACTATATGGAAAAAGACCCTGCAGGTACTCTTAAACTCCTGTCAAAAATGGGATATAAGTATGTAGAAAATGCAGGCTATGAAAACAGGAAATTTTATGGTTACGGGGTAAATGATTTTAAAAAGCTTTTGAGTGATACCGGTTTGCATATGCCCAGTGGGCACAGCTTTCTGGGTGCGGCAGCCTGGAATAAAACCAATAATGATTTTACAGACGAGTGGAAGTACACCATAGAAGATGCATCGGCTGTGGGAATGAAGTACGTCTTAAGCCCCGGGGTAGATGAAAGTCTTTGCAAAAACACGGATGATTTTAAATGGTACATGGATTTGTTTAACAAAACAGGCGAGCTGTGTAAAAAGGCAGGAATAACATTTGGCTACCATAATGAAAACTATGAATTTAACCACAGCCTTAATGGTACAAGGCTATATGATCTTTTGCTTCAGCAAACAGATAAGTCGCTGGTGGTGCAGCAAATAGATATTGGCAATATGTACGAACCCGGCGGAAGACCTATGGATTATTTAAAACGCTATCCCGGGCGGTTTCTTTTAATGCATGTAAAAGATGAAATGAAAAGAAATTCACCTTCTAAAAACGGAGAAGTATATGAAAGCACGGTGCTGGGCAAAGGAGTAATAGGAGTGAAGCAGGTAGTGGATTATGCCAGGAAGTCGGGTGTACAGTACTTTATCATAGAACAGGAGTCTTTTCAGGATAAAACATCAATTGAATGTGCAAGGGAAGATTTCAACATGATGAAAAAATGGGGCTATTGATAACACATCACGCATACACTATTGGTCGAAACCATTCCGATACTTCAAAACAATTTATATTTACTATTAACCTAAGTAACAATTTATGCCAGGAGATTCTTTACAAGTACATATCAACACAAAAGGTACTGCGGCAAATACATATGATGCTATAGTAATAGGCTCGGGCATCAGTGGCGGCTGGGCAGCAAAAGAACTGTGTGAACATGGTATAAAAACATTGTTATTAGAACGTGGGCGCAATGTGGTACATAAAAAAGATTATCCGACGGCCATGAAAAGTCCATGGGAATTTACGCATCGTGGTAGATTGCCGTTAGCAATAGAAAAAGAGAATCCAATAATAAGCAAGTGTTATGCATTTGATGAAAGTGCCCAGCATTTTTTTGTAAAAGATAAAGAGCATCCTTATGTACAGGAAAAGCCTTTTGACTGGATAAGAGGATACCAGGTAGGCGGTAAATCATTAATGTGGGCAAGGGAGACACAACGCTGGAGCAACTATGAATTTGAAGCACCTGCACGGGATGGCTTTGCGGTTGACTGGCCCATACGATATGATGATATAGCTCCCTGGTATAGTCATGTGGAGGAATTTGCAGGCATCAGCGGCAATAAAGATGGCATTGAACATTTACCCGATGGCGAATTTCTTCCTCCCTGGGAAATGAATTGTGTAGAGAAAAAAATGCAGGAAAGAGTGAATGCATTTTATAAAGACAGGAAAATGCTAATGGGTCGTTGTGCTAACCTTAGTCACCCCACAGAAGTGCAGCTACAGCAGGGCCGTGGGCAATGCCAGGCCCGTAATTTATGCCAGCGGGGTTGCCCCTATGGAGGATACTTCAGTTCAAATTCAGCAACGCTGCCATGGGCACAGAAAACAGGCAACCTTACCTTGCAGCCCGATTCTGTGGTGCATTCCATTATTTATGATGAACAAAAAGGCAAAGCAGTAGGCGTACGTGTTATTAACGCTCATACCAAGCAGGAAACGGAATATTTTGCAAAGATTATTTTTGTAAATGCAGCTTGCTTAAACAGTAACCTTATTTTATTGAATTCAACTTCTAACCGGTTCCCAAATGGCTTAGGAAATGATCATGACATTTTAGGAAGATATATGGCATTTCAGAATTACAGAGGCTCATTAAGTGCAACGATTGATGGATTTGAAGATGAGTATTATTATGGTCGCCGGCCCGTCTCTCCATTAATGCCCAGCTTTAGAAATGTATACAAACAGGACACCGATTTTCTTCGCGGTTATCTTGTTTTCTGGGGTGCTTACCGTAAAGCCGGCAGAGATACAAATGAAACGATAGGCGCTGCCTACAAAGAAGCATTAACTGAAGCCGGTGGCTGGGAGGTGTATATGAGTATGCAGGGCGAAGTAATTCCCAAGCATGACAATCATGTGCGATTGAGTAAAGACCTGAAAGATGAATGGGGAATCCCTCAATTGATAACATCTGTTTCGTATGATGATAACGATGAAAAAATGGTGAAAGATTTTTTAGAGCAGGGCGCTGAAATACTTGAAAAAGCGGGCTGCAAAAACATTGTTCCAAATGATAGCAAACAGGCACCGGGGCTGGATATTCATGAAATGGGTGGCGCAAGAATGGGGAAAGATCCTACAACATCCATTCTTAATAAATGGAACCAGGTGCATAGCTGTAAAAATGTATTTGTTACCGATGGCGCTTGTATGACATCAGTAGGAAATCAAAATCCATCTCTCACATTTATGGCACTTACTGCCCGCGCAGCAAATCATGCTGTTGAGGAACTAAAGAAGGGTAATCTGTAAGAAAGAGAATAGTTGGTTTTAAAAATTTGATTTCGTTGATAACCGGAGCAGGATATAAATTACAATACTTCTATTAAAAACTAATATACTATGCCAGGAGATTCTTTACAAGTACATATCAACACAAAAGGTACTGCGGCAAATACATATGATGCTATAGTAATTGGCTCGGGCATCAGTGGCGGCTGGGCAGCAAAAGAACTGTGTGATAAAGGGTTAAAGACCCTAATGCTCGAAAGAGGTAGAGATGTGGTACACATAAAAGATTATCCGACAGCAACTATGGCTCCCTGGCAGTTTCCACACCGTGGCAATTTACCCCTGGCAGTTGTAAAAGAAAACCCGATTGTGGAGCGGTGTTATGCTTTCAGCGAAGCCTCACAACATTTTTTTGTAAAAGATAAAGAGCATCCTTATGTACAGGAAAAGCCTTTTGACTGGATCAGAGGCTACCAGGTGGGTGGTAAATCGTTATTGTGGGCACGGCAAACGCAACGCTGGAGCAAATATGATTTTGAAGGCCCTGCACGGGATGGCTTTGCAGTAGACTGGCCTATACGATATGATGATATAGCTCCCTGGTATAGTCATGTGGAGAAATTTGCAGGCATCAGCGGCAATAAAGATGGATACGATACACTGCCCGATGGTGAATTCCTCCCTCCCTGGGAAATGAATTGTGTGGAAAAGGATATTCAGCAAAAGATAATGGACAATTATAAAAATCGTTATGTAGTGCAGGGTCGTTGTGCGCATCTTACCAAGCCAAATCCTATTCATATAGAACAAGGCCGCACCCAGTGCCAGGCTAGAAGTTTATGTGAACGCGGTTGCCCGTATGGAGGTTATTTCAGTTCAAATGCATCCACCATTCCGTGGGCAAAAAAGTCGGGCAACTTAACACTGCGTACTGATTCGGTAGTGCATTCCATTATTTACGATGATAAGAAAGGTAAAGCCGTAGGAGTAAACGTAATTGATGCACATACAAAGCAGGCAACAGCCTATTTTGCAAAGATTATTTTTGTAAATGCAGCTTGCTTTAATTCCAATCTCATTTTATTGAATTCAACCTCTGATCGTTTTCCAAATGGTTTTGGAAATGATAATGGGCTGTTAGGAAAATATATTGCTTTTCACAATTACAGGGGCAGCGTATCCGCCTCGTATGATGGGCCGGAAGATAAATATTATTATGGCCGAAGGCCCACCCAGCCCATGATGCCGAACTTTAGAAATGTTCATAAACAGGAGATGGATTTTCTTCGGGGTTATATGAGTTTTTATGGTGCCGGCAGAGGAAGTGCTAATAGTAGCGGGCAAGAACAAATTGGCGGTAGTTTTAAAGATTCACTTACAGAGCCGGGCGACTGGTATGTTTCTATGATGATGCAGGGTGAAACCATCCCTAAAGTGACCAATCATGTTTCTTTAAGTAAGGATAAAAAAGATCAATGGGGTATTCCGCAACTTGCTTTTAACGTTGATTACGATGATAACGATGTGAAATCATTCAAGGATTTTTTAAACCAGGCATCGGAAATGCTGGATAAAGCAGGGTGTAAGAATATTACCCAGCATGACAGCAAACAAGCGCCTGGCCTCGATATTCACGAAATGGGTGGTGTGAGGATGGGCAAAGATCCAAAGACATCAATGCTGAATTCGTGGAACCAGTTTCATAATTGTAAAAATGTATTTGTAACCGATGGCGCCTGTATGACATCAACCAGTACACAAAATCCATCACTTACTTTTATGGCTTTAACAGCACGGGCAGCCAATCATGCAGTTGAGGAATTAAAGAAAGGAAATATTTAGTTTAAATTAAAAGTCTGAAAGCAAGTTATAATAACAATAAAGTTTTAAAGCTGGTAGAATTGGCAAAATTAAATTTTCACTCAGATCTATGATTATAGATGTTCAACGCCAGGAACTCATTTTGGAATTTACTTTCCGGATCATATGTTGACAGAACTTTTTTAAAGTCAGGCAGCTTCTCATAGCGTGAGGCCAGCACTTGCGGCGGCATCGTGAACAACTTACCCCAGTGGGGTTTTGCTTTAAAAGGCGCCAGTTCTTTTTCAATAAGCGGTAGTAATTTACTTACTGCAGGCCAGTCTTGTTTCCACGTAAAATGAATGGTTACTGAGGGCTGGTGCCTGCAAGGACTCATCCAAATATCATCGGCATCAATAGTACGGATTTCAGAAATTAATAAATGCGGTCCAATAAGCTTACCCAATCGCTGAATAGCAAGGATAGCATCTACTGCATTAGGCCGGGGAACAAAATATTCCGATTGCAGCTCTTTGCCGGCACTTGGGGTAAAGCCCATTTTAAAGTGGGGTAACCGCTCATACCAAGGGCCGGGAACTCCCATTTGTTCAGTACAGTTTTCTGCAGGTAATGCTGCAATAGGATGCATGTTCCGGGTTGCGGCTTTTGCTCCATAAAAATCTTGTATTGTGTTGTAATCGGTGTCCTTATCTATACGGCTTTTGATCCAGACTTCGTTTATGTTTTCACTTTGCCAGTCCGTAAAAAGGCTAACACTGTAACCGGCAGAAACGATCTGCTCAAAATGTTCCCGCAGTTGCGTCAATGGAAGCATTAGGTAAACATTCTGCCGCATCATATAGGTAGGTTGAACTGCCAGTGTAACTTTTGTTACCACTCCTATCGCTCCAAGACCCACAACCGCTGCCAAAAACTTATCTCCTTCTCTTTGCTTTGAAAGATGAATCAAGGATCCATCAGCAGTAACTATTTCCAAATCAGTAACAGCGGTAGCCAGGTTTCCGTTCCTGACACCCGACCCATGGGTAGCAGTAGCAATAGAGCCGGCAACAGAAATATGGGGCAACGAGGCAAGGTTGTGAAGTGCAAAACCTTTATCATGAAGGTAAGGCGCCAGTGCTCCATATTTGATACCTCCCTCAACGGTAATGGTATGTGCATGGGCATCCAGGGATACCACCTTATCCATTTTTATTGTTGATACCAAGTTGTATTTACTATCGGCAATCCGGTTGAAACAATGCCGGGTTCCAAGTGCTCTTACTTTACTGCATTTTTTTACCAGTTCCTGTACTTCGCTAACCGATTGAGGATAATAAACGTTATCAGTACTATATTCAATGTTGCCTGCCCAGTTTTTTAATTTTTCCTGCTGTACCCAACTGCTAAGTGGTGCAAGTAAAGGAGCGGCCATAAATTCAGAAGATAACTTGATGAATGTTTTTCTTTCCATTGTCCACCGGTTTATAGTTGATAAAGTTGAAGGTTGAGAACACAATAAAAGTTTTAATACCAAATGGTAATAAGTATAAAAATGATTGCTTATTGCTGAAAGCTACTTAAATAAGCCGAAGTTTCTAATCACTTACTCTTTTACTAACATATATGCAAAGCGGTTTCATTCAATTTACGTTTTCTTACTTTTGAAATCTCACCTTATATTCCGATACATATTCACCCTTATCATCGTGATTGTCTTTGAAGAACAACCTCGCCTGCTCTCCTAATTTTAAACAGGTATTTTTTTCGGTTTTGTCAGCGGCAGTATTAAGCGGTTGTAGAGAAGGATACCACAGTACATGCCCCGGCTTTTCTAATAGTAATGCCGGCTTTGTCCATTGCTGTGAATGATTTGCAATTCCTAAATCAGCATTTTTATTATAGGATATATAGATACTGTTGCCCTTCCAGGAAGGCCCTTCAGCTTTTGCCATAAGCATTACCCAGCATTTTAAATAGGTATTCCAGCTAAGAGAAGGCCCCCAATAGTATTTGCCCGTAGGTGATGATGCCGGTCCGCCTCCGGAAGCCAGCGGAATCTGCAAAGCTGCAATAGGAGCACCTACACCGTTATAGGGTGCGTTAAAACCTTTTCCATCCCATCTTTTTGCTTTGCCAGTGGGGTTGTCCAGGTCGGATAACAATATGCGGGCTATACTGATACACTGACCGCTCCACTCCACTTTTGGATCATAGGAAGTAGAATCGTAAGTGCCGGGATAGCCGTATTCGCCATAAAAAAGATACAGGTATTTTCCACTGGCCACTGCTGAAGGATCGCCAACGCCACCGGCAAAATTAATAGCGGTATTATGGGGCTTTAATATCAGCCTGGATTGATTATCTTCCAGGAAGATACCTTTATTGACCCAGCTCCTTCCTCCGTCTTCCGACTTCATAATGCCTATCCGGCATACAGCCGTAGCAGTGGAAGGGCCTTTAAGGCCCTGAGGCCAGTTTATGTTTTTATAACCGGTACCCGTAGCAGAATCATAGGGTAATGTAGAGGGATAATTTTCGTTGTGGTAAACGGCATATAAGGTCTTTCCGCTTTTATCTTTTGCATCCTGGTAGATGGTTTCAAACCATATGGCACCATGCAGACCGGGTGTTCCAGGAGGTGCATTAGCCGGTAATTTCGGTTCTGTAAACTCATCCGATTTTCTTTTAAATGCCTGGTCAGCATCAGCGCCATCCGCAAACTTTAATTCATGAGAGTAACCCCATAAAGGATCTTCACCATACTTGCCGGGGAAAATCCGAAACGTATCGCCTATCCATGCTTCAGCCATATTACAATCTACAAAAGAATTGAAGTAAAATTTTTCTGTGGATACAAGTACTGCTTTTGGATGCTCGGTATTGGTTCTACTTTTTGTCGGAAGCAGCATGAAGGCAGAAGCGATAAACGGAATTGCTATGCTGCCTGAGAGCGTTAGTTTTGTCATTTAATAAATATTGTTAGTCATTAAGAAATTAATAGTACCGCAATTCTTAAACAGGTAATTGTATAACAAATTCTGCATATTGCCCATTTGCTAAAATTCCTTTTAATTCACCACCCTATGTCTGTAACTTAATCATATTATAGCCGAGCGATAGTACCAACCGGACTTTAAACAACAGCAATAAACGAATTTTAATCAACAATAAATTTGGTTCAATAATTATAGTCATCCTGATGTAAAAATGGAAGGTCAAATTATTCCTTCAAATAAGTTAATGATGGAACAAATACAAGAAAACGTACGAAAATTAGTAAAATGGTTTCATAAGATCAATTTGAACGGCGTACAAACGGCACCCGATCATTTTTTCGAAGCGATTCAACTTTGAGTTCCAGGCGGTGGCACTGAGCACAATTAGATCAATATGGCACCAGCGATGGTTATCTCTCCAATGCCTTCATGCTACTTGATAACTGGTAATGGAGAGGTAATAATGAGAACTCATTTGCCATGCCTGTCCTCAATTTACTCCATCAGTGCGGCTCTTCCCTCAGTGAAGGTTGCAACTAAATTCATTGAGGATTAGCAAATTACTGCCGCTCTATTTTTGCTACTTCTTTAAGGTAAGCACCATATGGCTTTGTTCATCTCCAGCTTAAGATGAATAGTAGGAGTGAAGGGGTTATATTTCTTTCCAAAAGGTTTAAATTCCACTTCCCGTTGCCTGTTTTCATGATCAATCTAGTTAGGTGATTACTTGTATATTTCAACAAATTATCTTACCTTAATAAGTGCCATACTCTTAACCATTTCTTCCTGTGCAAAAATCCTGACGTAACAACTCTTCATACTTGTCCGTAGCGGCTGAAAACAGGTAGCTATAAACTTACGGTTATGACAAGTTCATGTTATATACTGCTCGCAATTTTTTTATTTCTATTTCCTGCTTGTTTTAGTAAATCTTCTTTAAAGCTTATACCTGTGCCGCATCTTTTTGCTGATTCGTGAGATGGAGATAACCTTTTTTTACTACTACATCCCATATCTCTGATCTGGAAGTCTGCTCCCTGCTTCATTCTTAAACCTGTAAACAAAACTGTTATGAAAAAGTATCTTCTGCTCCTTACCTCCCTGCTTTTCCTGCTGGAGGACTACAGTCAAACCACACACCCGGACTCCTCCTTTGGAAGGAACGGCATAGTATACACGGATTTTGGAACCACTGGACCCAATACACAAGTCTCTGATAACATAAGCCATAAAGTACTATTAAATGGTGATGGCACTTATTACCTCCTGAATTAAATCAATAATCAGTCGGTGATGGCCCATTACCTAGCCAATGGCACCTTGGATGCTGCTTACGGCAACAACGGCTACTCAGAAC
>JAICHT010000093.1 GCA_025924755.1 Chitinophagaceae bacterium
AAGGCAGCATACCGCAATATTGTTTTTTATAGACGAACCCATTAATGCCAGTAGTTAATTTTATTTACTTTCCTTGTTTTTAGAAACCTCGTACAAAACCGGATAATCATCATTTCGCAAAAACAATAAGCAGGTTTTATTTTTTTCTTTCATTTCTACAATGTCCCTGATTTCCCCTGCCACCTCTAACCCCGAATGATCGGAAGGTAACCAAGTAAATGCTCCTTTTCCATCATTTAATAACACATCGCCATAACTGGCATCCAGTCTTCCAAACTGGGGCGGAAAGCCATATTTATTACCACCTAATATTAAGTCCGTAAATCCATCACCGTTAATATCTACCGGTTGTATTGCATTAACGCAGGATAGTTGCGCCATCGGCGGGAGCTTTTGAATTACAAAGTTTCCGTTTCCTTTATTTATGGCAATAATTGATGATGGATAGTTAAATTGCCTAACGATGGCTTTATTTAAAATGTCAGAAGGAAAAAACTCCTGAATGGTTTTGGTTGCAAATTCCTCGTGGCGGAAATTTTCTTTTTTCAAAGCCGGAATCTGGTCCTGCATTTCGTGTTTTAAAAAAACCGGCTTATCCTTTCCATTAACCGTATAGGTCAGTATTTTGTCAATGATACCATTTTGATTAAAGTCTGTTACCCATAATTTCACCGGGTTTTTATCGTTGGGCTGCAGGTAAAAATCCTCACCAATATTACCCAATATTAAATCCTGCCGGCCATCGCCATCGACATCTGTTGCAGCTATGGACTGCCACCAGCCCAGTTTATTTTCGAGGTTGGTTTTTACTTCGGTAAAATGATCTTTGTTGAAAGAAAAAATGCGGGGAGCCATCCATTCGCCACCTATAATCAACTCCTTATTTTTATCGCCACTTACATCTGCCCATACTGCGCTGGTAACCATACCTATATTGGCAATGTCCGGATTTTTGGCCCTGGCCATGTCTTTGAAATGCCCCTGGCCATCGTTTACAAAAATATAACTAGCGGGAGACAAGCCATACTCCTGCGGCACACTTCTGCCACCTACAAAAAGATCTAAATCGCCGTCGCCGTCAAAATCATCCGCTGCAGCTACCGCAATATTAGCATCGTTGTTTGGGAAAGCACCGGAGTCTATTGTAAAATTGCCTTTTCCATCATTTTTGTACAACCGCAATTGCATTTCGCGGCTGAGCGCAGGAAAGTTATTTCCTCCGGGACAAACCAATAAGTCCAGGTCGCCATCATGATCACAGTCAAAAAATAAAACCGCTATATCTTCAAAAGAAGCAAACTGATTGAATACATCCTCTTCCTTTTTTATAAAATTTCCTGCACTGTTTTGAAGATATAATTGTCCGGCCTGGCCTGCGGCACCTCCAATATATACATCCTGCAGCCCATCCCCATTAACATCTCCCACTGCGGCCTTTGGCCCTTCGCGTGAAAGTATTTCCGGTAAATTATGTTCGTAATAAAAATCGAGGTAATTATTTTCTGTATGTTTATCAAAACTGCTTCGAACGGGTGTTAATAGGGTAGTGCCTGCATTACTAAGAGTTGGTTTAAAAACAGTGTCTCCTGCAGCAGGTTGCTGAATCACCAATACAGTATCCGTCGGTATATTGGTATACTTCGTAAAGGTGCGATCGGGCCATCGGATAAGCATTGAATCTATTTTGGTGGCTTTCCCAATACCAATAATTTGTTTGTAATCTACAGAAGATTGAAAGCCGCGGGCTGGTACAACTTCCCGGTTAATAACCTGTTTTCCAATATATAAATCTATTTTACTGCCAATGGCAAATGTGTTTTTCCGCTTGCCTTTTAAATAAATGCCTGCATAGTGGTTTTTAGAAAGTTCCCGACTGTTATTTTTATAAACAAATGCTTTTTGATTTACATTGCTTACTATTAAATCAAGATCACCATCATTATCCAGATCGGCATATGCTGCGCCGTTTGAAAAAGAAGGTTGTGTAAAGCCCCACGAATTTCCAATATCTTCAAATTTCAGGTTTCCTAAATTTTTGTATACTTTGTTTGGCAAGGGTGTGCTTGGGATCTTCTTAAGTAATTCATCCACGCTTTCTTTTTTGCCGGTTAATACCATTTTCTGAATGACATCATTAGCAAAAAAATTCATAAAGTCTAAATTGGTAACATCTTTATTTACCCCATTACATATGTAGATATCATTAAGCCCGTCATTATCAGCATCAAAAATCAAAGACCCCCAGCTCCAGTCTGTTGCAGATATGCCGCTGTAATTTCCTATTTCTGAAAAGGTACCATTTCTGTTATTCAGCTGCAGGCAATTTTTCATAAACTGGTGGTAAAAGCCTGACTTTACTTTACTATTATAAAAATCTTCATTATCAAATGAGGAGAGGGTTTTAAGGCGGTAATCATCTTTGGGCAACATATCGGTAGTGACTATTTCGGAGTAGCCGTCGTTATTAAGATCGGCCATATCGGTACCCATAGATGACATACTAATGCTTTGCAAACTCTCTTCCAGTTGGTCTTTAAACGTTCCGTTTTTTTGATTGATGTATAAATAATCTCTTTCGTACGAATCGTTGCCTACATAAATGTCCGGGTAGCCATCGTTATTTACATCGCCCACACTTACGCCTAAGCCAAAGCTGATGAGGCTGCCATGAATGCCGGCTTCTTTTGTTACTTCTGTAAAATGCCCGTTATCATTGCGGAACAAATGATCGCCTCCTCCTTTCAAGAAATCGGCTACCGGCCATTGTGCATCGGGTAAGTCGCGGCGATTGGCATTGTTTAATGTGTTGATGGGCATTGGGCTGTTGTTGATCATAAAACAATCCAGGTCACCATCCATATCATAATCAAAAAAAGAAACCTGGGTGGTATAGGCAGAAATTGCCAAACCATATTGTGCAGCAGATTCGGTAAACGTAAGATCATGGTTGTTGATGTATAATTTATTTTTCCGGTTGCCGTCTTTCATATGCCCCGAATTGCATACATAAATATCCAGCCAGCCATCGCCATTTACATCTGCCATGGTTACCCCGGTGCTCCACATTTTATCTTGTTTTAATCCGGCTTTTTGCGATACATCTTCAAACCTTAAAGCGCCTTTATTGAGGTACAATTTGTTATCACCCATATTAGAGGTCAGGAACACATCTGCAAGTCCATCGTTATTGATGTCACCAATAGCTACGCCGCCGCCATTATAAAAATTACGGAAGAGAAAACTGTTGTTAAGCGTGTCATCTACAACTTTGTTTTCGAAATCAATTCCTGAAGTATTCATTAATTCAAACAAGGGTTTGCCAGCCTTTTTAGTACAAGAAAATAATAGCATTATTAAGATAGTACAGGAAAGCTTGACAAGCGGCTTCATTATATACTTGTTATAATATTTATAGAAGATGAACGGATGCTGATGTTTTGTAAAGATATAGTTGAAGACAATCCTAGGTATTGAACCAACTGTTATTACATCTTTAAAGTTAAAGGCAATTTAACATTATGTTTTTGATACTCATCTGTCTGCTTTTTTTCTTAAAACACAAAAGGCCAGATTACCGGCCTTTTGTGTTTTATATAAATCTATTATCAGGTTTAGTATCCAGGATTTTGTTTCAGATTCGGGTTGGCAGCTAAAGCTTGCGTAGGAACAGGGAATAACAGATTTTTCGGATCATCGTTTGGTTTTAAACCCCAAGGTTTAAGATAAACGCCAAACCTTATTAAATCGGTTCTTCTAAAGCTTTCCCAGTAAAGTTCTCTTCCTCTTTCAGCCAACAATGTATTCGGATCATCTACGTTAGATGGATTTACCAATGGCATAGTTGTAAGCGGTGCTGCACCACGGGCTGCTCTGAGTTTGTTTACCAGCGCCAATGCGCCTGCGTCATCTCCACCTCTTTGCATCGCTTCTGCTACCATTAATACTACATCCGGGTATCTGAAAATCATCAGCCAGTTACCTGCAGGGCCGCCGTAGTTTTTATAGTCTGGTACATATTTTAATACACGAATACCGGTTACTTCAAGGTTTGGACCTGTTTCAATCATATTAGCAGCAATTGCAGGAGTATAAGCTAAAGGATTTCCTTTTCTATCTTTCAGCGCTTCTCCTTTTTCGTTGTATTGCTGGCCCACCAGGAAACCTGGTTTTTGACCAGATACATTGGTAGCACCTGGGTAATATCGTTCGCCAATTCTATGATCTATTACAGAATCCGCAACTGAAAATGTGGTAGGACCATTAACGCCAAAGCTGTTATAAAAATCGCTTATGGTCGAAAATCCATTCCATCCTGCATTAGGATTAAGCGGTGTATAGGAATTGTAATGCAAAGTCATGTTCCAGCGCCCTTCTACACCGGCGTGATTTACGCTTACGCCCGATTGGTTGGGGTATGCAAAAATGGCTTCTTTAGATAGGGAGCCATTATTTACACTAAAGTTATCGAAGTAATTAGGCGTATAGGAATATTTACCGCTGTTAATGATGGAGTTTCCTAAAGTAACTACTTGTTGCATATCAGCAGGATCAAAAGTAGGGGCAGCCATGTTTGCAAACGCTCCTTTTTGAAGATAGCATTTCATTAATAATACTTTTGCTGCATCTGCGTTAGCTACAGTATTGCCATTAGAAGAATCCAAATCCGGCAGAACGGCATTCAACTCACTAATAATAAAGTTAACGCCATCCGATCCTGATTTTACCTCAGGGGCATTTAATAAGTTATCACCTGGATTTCTAAATGGATATTGTCCATATAAATCCAGCAGGTAATATAGCGACATCGCTCTTAAAAAACGTGCTTCTGCTGCCTGGCCTGCAGTAGGATTAAAAGCCAATACGTTGGTAGCATCAAAATTCAATTTATTTAGATTGTTGAACACACTTAGTATCTGCCCGTGGTCCGCATTCCAGGTATGATTATGCAATACTCTCCAAACGCCGTTGTCATCCCAGTCCCCGCCTCTTGTAGGCACCAGCGATTCATCTGATGTATTTTCTTCCAAGGAAAATACCTGGTCCTGGTTTGTAAATGGGGTAGCCAAATCTGCATAAGCTGCTTTCAATAGCAACCCTGTTCCTTCAGCGCCTAAGGAGGAAGCCGCCTGTGTGCTTGTTAAACTGCTGTTTAACTTTTCGTCAAGTTTTGTACAACCTGATATTGCAATAATTGCAAAAACCGGTATTAAAGCGTTCTTTATTTTTTTATAAGATCTCATAATATTTTAGTATTTACAATTATTAACTATAGTGAAAAATTAACTCCAAACGTAATTACTCTTGGTGTTGGGTAAGGAACATATTCTATAGACCTTGATGGGTATGCACCATTACTTTTATCTACGTTAACCTCAGGGTCAAAACCGTTGAATTTAGTGATTACAAATAAGTTGGTACCGCTAACAAAGGCACTTAGATTTTTTACGTATCTACCTGCGTTTCCAAGGTCATATCTTACGGTTACGTTTCTCAACTTCACATAATCACCTTTTTCAAGAAACCTTGTAGAAGCACCTACACCACTGCTTTTGCCTTCAGCTGAATTGTAAGCGGCAAGGTCAATATTTCTACCAGTGGTTATACCGTTGATATTTGTAACAGATGTAGCCGTGTTATTGTAAATTAAGAAGCCAAATGCACCACCTGCGTTCAGGCTAAAATTCAATTTGTTGAGGCGCAGTGAAGTGCTGATACCAGATATCACATGCGGGTTAGGATCACCAGCATATACCGGTGTACCTCCAATTATTTGATTACCGGTTGCATCATATCCGCCAAATGGTTTCAAATAATATTCATTAACAGGTTCGTTATTAGTAATAACCTGTGCCAATGTTCCAGATACACCTTGACCGTCAATTGTTCCGGTTAAAATGGAAAGCGGAAGCTTAGTATTAATATCTGTAAACTGTTTGATTATATTTTTGTTATAGGCAATATTGAAATTAAAATCCCACTCAAGGTTTCTGTGTTGAATGATGGTAGCTCCTAATGCAAATTCAACACCTGAGTTAATTAAATGTGCAGGCAGGTTGATGAAATAAATAGAGTTTGGAGCAGGCTGAATAGAAGTGGTTTGGAACAGGATATCTCTTGTGTCTTTGTGGTAATAATCAATTGCTCCATAAATTCTGCCACCGGCAAACGCATAGTCTAAACCAAGGTTAACAGCGTGGGTTGTTTCCCATTTTAAATTAGGATTGGCAACAATGGTTTGACCTGCATTGTTGTAAGAGTTCAGGCTAAATTGCTCTTGAGAAGAACCTGCCGGAAACTCCTGGTTGCCGGTAATGCCGTAAGAAGCACGTATAGCTAAGTTTGAAAATACTTTATTGTTTTTCAAAAAGCCTTCATTGTTCAGAATCCACTTTCCACCAATAGATGGGAAGTAACCGTACTTATTGTTTTTTCCAAACTTGCTGGAACCGTCTGCTCTTATAGTACCAGTTAATAAAATTTTGTCGGATAAATTTAAATTAACCCGTGCAAATTCTGACTGGATTTCTGTTGTAGGGCTGGAGCCGGTACCAAATGGATTTTGAGTTTTTGCATTTTGGAATATGCTGGTGTATGGAATAGATATTCTATTGGACTGATCTAAATTGGTATTGAAACCGCTGGCACTGATTCCACCGCCGGAGTTGTCTGATTTATAATATTCAAAACCAGCAACCGCATCCAGTTTTAATGCGCTTGAAATGTCGTTATGATAATTCAACGTATGCGTAAATGTTTGCGAGGTTAATGCATCATAAGCTAAAGCTGCATTACCTTGTCCGGAAAGGCCTGGGAAACCAACCAAAAATCCTTCTACATTTACTTTTCTTTCTCCGGTACCGTGGTTAATACCATATAAAAACCGGTATTCCAGATTGTCAACTATTTTATAGGAAGCAGAGATATTGGCTAAAACCTCGCTTACATTACTTACATCGGAATAAGCGTCGCTTAATGCTAATGGATTAGCCGTACCGTTGCTGTTTAATACATATTTACCGTCTTTATAAAATGATACAGTCGGGTTCCAGCTTAATGCTGATGTTAATAAGTTACCGGTTGAACCTGCATTATTGGAGAGACTGGTTACATTTTCAGTATAGTTACCAGTAATTACGCTAAAGTCAAGCGTTAATCGTTTGTCCAAAAATTTATACTGACCGGTAAAAGATCCGATGTATTTATCCAAGGATGATTTCTTAAGAAATCCCTGCTGGCTGGAACCTAAAAACGAAGCACGGAATTTACCTACTTCATTTCCGCCGCTGAAAGCCAATGTATAATTTTGAGATAACTTATTTTGTGTAATTTCTTTTAAAGGATCTACTGAAGCTCCTCCATCTAAAGAAGAAGCAAGTCCGTACTTGGTCAAGGCACTTTTAAATTGTGAAGCATCCAATACCTTAAACCGTTTCATATAACCGGCGTTAACCCCGAAGTTGGCGCCTACTTCCACTCTTGTAGCACCGGACGATCCTTTTTTAGTGGTAATTACCACAACGCCATTGGCGCCTCTTGAACCATAGATAGCTGCAGAAGAAGCATCTTTTAATACGTCAATCTGGGCAATGTCAGCAGGATTGATATATAATAGCGGATTAGAACCTGCTGTACCACCAAAAGCAGTTCCGAGACTGGGCCTTGCGGAACCACCATCTAAAGGAACACCATCTACAACAAAAAGAGGATTATTACTAGCACGGATAGAGGAGTTACCCCTTATTTTTATAGTGGTAGCTGCACCCGGCGCACCACTGTTGTTGGTTATTTCCAAACCGGCCACTTTGTTTTGAAGCAATTGGTCGGGAGCGGAAATAACGCCTTGGTTAAAGTTTTTTGCAGTTACAGTAGCTACCGACCCTGTTAAATCTTTACGTCTGGTAGTACCATAGCCTACCACAACTACCTCGTTAAGACTGGCAGTAGCAGTACCCAAAGAAGTGTTTATGGAAGTTCTTCCTTTAGCATCAATTTCAGTAGATGCATAACCTACTGATGAAAAAACTAATACGGCATTACTGGCTGCTTCAATGCGATATGAACCGGAAGAATCAGTTTGTGTGGCATTGCGGGTGCCTTTTACGGTAACAGTTACACCGCCAATGCTATTGCCCTGCGGATCGGTAACCCGACCAGATATCACTCTGTTTTGAGCAAATGAAATTTGAAATAATGTAAGGAAGCAAGCTAACAGGAACGTTAGCTTTGGGTTCAATTTTGGCATAAACAATCATTTTGATTTAGAAAAGATAAGACTCTTTTAAAAAACTTGTTAAAAATTTTGACTAAACTAATTAAAATGTAGATAATATGTTAATTCTACACATTAATTATTTGCAATTTTTACAACAAACAACCTTAAATAATGTTTTGGTTTGCTGCTTTATTCCTAAAAAATTTTTAATTAGAAGCTTTAACAAGACAATAGAACCGCTCAAAATGCTGCATCCACCTTTTTAAGCCTTGCCTTTCTAAAAGTTTCAATTAACAGCTGTAATTTTTTCATACGTTAAGTACTAGCAGCAGGGTTATTCTACTAAAAAAGCCGGATGATTATTCCGGCTTTTTTACGAGTAACATATAAATATTTAATTATTCCACTATAGTAACCTTTACCACATTGGTTGGTAAATGTAAATGTACCGGTGTGCTGCCTGTATTTACTACCATATCACCACTCTTGATAAAACCTCTTTCTTTTAAAATATTTATCTGATCAAACACAATATTATCCAGGCTTTGTTCTTCACCATAATAGAAAGCTCTAACACCCCAGCTTAAACTTAATTGGTTCACCAGGGAGCGTTCTTTAGTAAAAATATACAACGGTGATTTTGGACGATAACTGCTAAGCATAAAGGCGGTATACCCACTTTGCGTCATGCCTATCAATGCTTCTGCTTCTAAATCTTTGGCTAGTTTGCAGGCATTGTAACAAATAGCGTCACTTAAAAAAGATGGAGACTTAAATTGGGGTTTCAGATCTTCCTCGCGGTTATACCGGTATTCTGTTTTTTCAACTTCCTGGATGATCTTTTTCATGGTCTGCACTACTAAAGCCGGATGCTGGCCGGTAGCAGTTTCAGCACTAAGCATTACGGCATCAGCTCCTTCCAGTACGGCATTGGCTACATCGGTAATCTCGCTGCGGTTAGGTTTAATGCGGTCAATCATACTTTCCATCATTTGCGTAGCTACGATAACCGGCTTTGCACGGTGAATGCATTTGCGAATAATTTCCCGCTGCGCCATTGGCACTTTCTCTATCGGGAGTTCTACACCGAGGTCGCCACGGGCTACCATTACCGCATCCGACTCTAGTACAATATTCCTGAGGTCTACCAAAGCTGATGGCATTTCTATTTTCGCGATGACCTTTATAGTACTTTTCTGGTCGCTCAGCCTTTTTTTCAGATCCACAATATCTTCTGCTTTGCGAACAAAAGAAAGGGCAACCCAGTCAATATTCTGCTTGATGATAAAATCAAGATCATAGATATCTTTTTCCGTCATTGCCGGCAGCGATATTTTCGTATCGGGAAGGTTAACGCCTTTTTTAGGAAGCAGGGTGCCACCATAGGTAACGGCCACTTTTACTTCTCCTTCGGCTGTAATTTCTATTACTACTACTTCTATCTTGCCATCATCTATTAATATTTTGTTGCCAACTTCCACATCCAGGTGCAGGTTAGGGTAGGAGACATAGATTTTTTCTTTATTGCCGATTACTTTTTCCTTAGATGTGAAGGTGAGTATATCGCCGGCTGCTATATCCAAAGCCCCATTTTCAATATCACCAACGCGAAGTTTAGGGCCTTGCAGGTCGCCTAATATGGAAATATTATAAGGTTCGGTTAGATTGATATTACGAATGTGTTCAATAACCTGGGCCTTATCTTCATGCGTTCCATGCGAAAAATTAAGCCGGAAAACGTTTACACCTGCTTTAACCAGTTCCAGCAGCTTATCATATGTGTTGCAAGCGGGACCTACGGTAGCCACAATTTTTGTGCGATGGAATGTATGCTCGATGCCGGCCTCTTTATCCATATCCTTGTGCAGGTACTTCTCAATGTTTGACATAATTGAATTTTAATTTTGAATTACGTATTGCTTTTGTAATTCTGAAATGACAGTTTAAAACTGATAGTTGACTTTTATGGGTTTATAATATTTGTTTGCGCTATATTAAAGTTAGGAAAAGGGCAAAGGTAAAAGTAGATTGTAAAAAGATTAAGACGCTAGTATTTTTACAATCTTCATCCATTCACTACTAATCGTTCCTTTTTTCTTGCCTACTTTTTCAAGCGGAATATAACTCATTTTACTATTTAGAATTCCAACAAATACATTATGCCTGCCTTCAATTAACGATTCTACGGCATGATACCCCATGCGGCTGGCAATAAACCGGTCCTGGCAGGATGGGGCACCGCCACGTTGTATATGTCCTAATATAGCAACCCTCGTTTCTATATGCGGCAGTTTTTCCTGTACTACTCTGGCTACTTCAGCAGCGCCGCCAAAGCCGTCGCCTTCCGCTACAACTATAATATTAACCAGTTTTTTTCTTCTCTCTTTTTCCTGCAATGAGGTAATCACATCTTCAATATCCGTTTTACGTTCGGGTATTAAAATACTTTCTGCGCCAGTGGCAATGCCGCTATACAGCGCAATATACCCTGCATCCCGGCCCATTACTTCTACTACAAACAGCCGGTCGTGAGCATCGGCAGTATCACGGATCTTATCAATAGCTTCTACCGCAGTATTTACAGCTGTATCAAACCCTATAGTAAAATCGGTACCATGAATATCTTTATCAATAGTACCTGCCAGCCCTATACATGGGATGTCGAATTCCTGGCTAAAAGCTACTGCGCCTCTAAAAGATCCATCACCGCCAATGATTACCAATCCATCAATACCATGACGTTTTAATACTTCATATGCTATTTTGCGGCCTTCGGGTTTGTAAAAATCTTTACAACGGGCGGTTTTCAAAATAGTACCGCCTCTTTGAATGATATTGGCTACGGAACGGGATTCCATTTTTATAATATCATCTTCTATCATACCCTGGTACCCGCGCATAATGCCATATACTTCAAGACCATGATAGATGCCGGTTCTTACTACGGCCCGTATGGCTGCATTCATTCCTGGCGAATCTCCACCCGATGTTAATACACCAATGCGACTGACTTTATTTTGCATTGCTTATTTGTTTCTGCTGAAAGTTTTAATATTGAATTTAAAATTCAACCGATTATAAAAGCTCAAAAATAAGATTTTGTAATTAGTGTAGATTAATCAATTATTTTATTATTTATAAAGCCGCAAAAACAGGATTTTTATTTATTCCAAATTTGCTTGTCCTGTACAAAGCTGATGTTTATGCAACGTCCTCATGCATTAGTAAAGCTGTTTGAAAATTTACGGGAGGAGCACTAATGTAAAGATTATCAACTCCAGCAACATATAGGGCGGCGTATATCCGATTCATTTTTATTTTTGATGCTATGAAAACGGTTCTTATAACAGGCGCCAATGGCTTTGTTGGGTATTATCTTACACGACAGCTGTTGCAAAAATCTTATAGGGTAATAGCCACAGGTAAAGGTCCTGACAGGCTGAATTTTAATGAACCGAATTTTATATACCATCCTTTGGATTTTACCATGGAAGAAGATGTAAAGTCAGTTCTTCAGCAATACCAACCCAATTTGGTGGTACACGCCGGGGCAATATCAAAACCGGATGATTGCGAATTATATAAGGAAATGGCGTATGAAATAAATGTGAAAGGAACAGAGCTTTTACTGAAACATGCAGCTACTTTTAAAAGCTTTTTTATTTTTCTTTCTTCCGATTTTGTTTTTAGCGGTGAAGCAAAGACCTATATGGAAGAAGATGAGACCGGCCCGGTAAACTATTACGGTGAAACCAAATGCATG
>JAICHT010000094.1 GCA_025924755.1 Chitinophagaceae bacterium
AAAAAGTTTCCTTTTCCCAAATGCTTACCATACTTTACAAATTACTGGTTAAAACATTAAAGTTATTTAACTGTGTTTTAAAACAGGAGTGATTATTTTCGGTTATAAACAATCTCTATGAAATAATTCATTTCCTTCTCCTTTCTATTAATTGTGGGCTTTGGAGTAACGGCGATACAGGCACAAACTTTCAAGAACATTTTAAAAAATGCAACACAAAAGGATTCATCCGGGAAAAGTGTTTTTAATAAACCATTCAGTAAAAGTTCTGGTGTATCCAATTTAAGTTCTGCAGAAATTATTAGCGGATTAAAGGAGGCACTGCAGCAAGGCGCCGAAAAAAGTACAGATAAACTTTCATTGGTGGACGGCTTTTTTAAAGACGCGGCTGTCAAAATACTGATGCCGCCTGAGGCACAGAAAGTTGAAAGCAGGTTGCGCTCCTTAGGTATGGGAAACCTGGTAGATAATGCTATTCTATCTATGAACCGGGCGGCGGAAGATGCTGCTAAAAGTGCAGCCCCTATTTTTATAAATGCAATAAAGGGAATGAGTGTGCAGGATGCACTGGGTATATTAAAAGGTGGTGATTTTGCCGCTACGGATTATTTAAAAACCAAAACGTCTGCTTCGTTAACAGAAGCGTTCCGACCGGTTATTGAAACTTCTTTAAAAAAGGTAGACGCAACCAAATACTGGAATACGGTTTTCACAACCTATAATAAATTCAGCATGAACAAAGTGAATACGGATATCAATGCTTATGTAACGGATAAGGCATTAAGCGGAATTTTTTACCAGGTAGGGTTAGAAGAACAAAAAATTCGTAAAGATCCTGTAGCCCGTACTACCGATCTTTTGAAAAAAGTGTTTGGTAATTAAATATTAGTGTTCAGCAAATAAAAAAGGATTGTAAAAGCTTACAATCCTTTTTTACTATGAAACATTTTTACTTTATAAGTGAATCGCCTCGCCATATGCCACTTCAATAGCATCTTTTACGCTTTCGCTGATAGTAGGATGCGGATGAATACTATTCAATACTTCGTGGTATGTAGTTTCTAATTTGCGGGCTACTACGGTTTCTGCAATAATCTCGGTTACGTTATAACCAATCATATGCGTACCCAGCCATTCGCCATATTTGGCATCGAAAATTACTTTTACAAAACCTTCCATATGGCCGGCCGCAGTGGCTTTGCCAGATGCGCTCAATGGAAATTTACCCACCTTTATTTCGTACCCGGCGTCGCGTGCCTGCTTTTCGGTAAAACCTACCGATGCAATTTCCGGCGAGCAATAGGTACAGCCTGGTACGTTGCCATAGTCTAAGGCTTCCGGCTGATGGTTGTATTTCTTTTCGGTATACCCGATATTCTCTACGCAGATGATACCTTCTTTGCTGGCCACGTGTGCCAGTGCCTGACCCGGTACACAATCGCCAATCGCATAAATACCAGGCACATTGGTTTGATAGTATTTATCTACGGCTATACGTCCTTTATCTGTTTTAATTCCTAATTCTTCCAAACCTATTCCTTCAATATTCGATACGACACCGGCAGCGCTTAACAGGATATCGGCTTCCAAAGTAACTTCTCCGGTTGCTGTTTTCACAGTAGCTTTTACGCCGGTACCGCCGGTATCTACTTTCGTAACTTCGCTTCCGGTCATTATATCAATGCCTTGCTTCTTCAATTGCTTTTCCAGTTCCTTGGATATTTCTTCATCTTCTACCGGTACTGCTCTTGGTAAAAATTCAACTATAGTAACCTTAGTTCCCATACTGTTATAAAAGTATCCGAACTCCACACCTATAGCGCCGCTGCCTACTACTATCATCGTTTTAGGCTGTTGTGGCAGTGTCATAGCTTCGCGATAACCAATTATTTTTTTACCATCAATCGGCATAGATGCCAACTGGCGGCTGCGGGCACCGGTTGCTAATATTATATGCTTTGCTTCTACGGTTTGTTTTCCGCCGTCGGCTGCTGTTACTTCTATCTTACCTTTGGCAACCAACTTTCCAAAACCATATATTACATCAATTTTATTTTTGCGCATTAAGAACTGCACGCCCTTACTCATTTTGTCGGCTATGCCGCGGCTGCGCTTGATCACGGCTTCAAAATTTTGTTTGCCGGATGCTTCAATTCCAAAATCCTGCGCATGCTTGATATATTCAAAAACCTGGGCGCTTTTTAATAAGGCTTTGGTAGGAATACAACCCCAGTTTAAACAAATACCTCCCAGACTTTCTTTTTCTATTACAGCGGTTTTAAAGCCAAGCTGTGCGGCACGGATAGCGGCTACATAACCGCCGGGCCCGCTGCCAATAACAACTACATCGTATGCCATGTTTATTTTAGATTTTAGATGTATAATTTACAATATCATTGGTCATTAAGCAATTAATTAAAATGACGCAATGACTTAAATTGCGTGGCGAAGCTAAACGAAATTGCACAAAGCGCAAAAGCATTAAACGTTAGGTAAGCTTTTTGAAGAACTATCGTTTTGTATTCCTTATTGTACAAACAAATTTTATGGAACCTTATAAACCCACCAGCCGCGATTTTTACGAAGAACTGGAATTGTTGTCCATGCAAAAGAAAACATGCCATATTAGCTTTAAAGCGGATAATGGAGCCGTAAGCCAGGTAAATGCCCCAATAGTAAAGCTTTTTACAAAAGAAGATGGGGCAGAATATCTTGTGTTGGGAAGTAACTTAGAAGTAAGGCTTGACCGGATTATTAATATAGAGGGTAAGAACCCGCAGCACTATTGCTGAGAAATATAACAAAGCGGTAAACGTTAAAATTAACATTTTTAAAGAGTTCGCTTGTTTTTTTTGCCTTTACACTTTTTACTTCTGGCTTTTTCCATTACTTTTGCCGTCCAAAAATTCGATTAGTCATGGCAAGAGTATGTCAGGTTACGGGTAAAAAGCCAATAGGTGGAAATTACGTATCGCATTCCAATATCAAAACGAAGCGTCGATTTTTACCAAATTTACAAACCAAACGTTTCTTTTTAGCTGAAGAAAATAAGTGGATTACTTTAAAGTTATCTGCCGACGGTTTGCGTACCATTAACAAAAATGGTCTGTACAGCATAGTAAAAGAAATGAGATTACAAGGTCAACATATTTAATCCTTTAATTTAAACACAATGGCAAAGAAAGGAAATCGTGTACAGGTAATATTAGAATGCACCGAGCAAAAGACTACCAATGTACCTGGCACCAGCCGTTATATCAGCGAAAAGAATAAAAAGAACAACCCGGAAAGGTTGGAACTAAAAAAGTACAACCCGAACTTAAAAAAGGTAACGGTTCATAAAGAAATAAAATAAGCTGATGGCCAAAAGGTCGATGGCATACTAATAAATTATCAATTTTTTCAAATTATCAGATCATGGCAAAAGCTGCAAAAACCGCGATAAAAACTAAAGACCAGAAAGCTGCTTCTGAAGCTAAGAACTGGACTAAAGTAGTAAAAGCTGTTCGTAGCCCTAAATCAGGCGCTTACACTTTTAAAGAAGCTATTGTGCATAAGGATAAGATCAAAGATTTCCTGGCGCAAAAATAAGTAAGGGTTCATAAATTTTTCTACAAAAAGCTGTCTCCATTTATTGGGACAGCTTTTTGTTTTGTGTCATCCCCTAAAGGGAGTTTTGAAGCTTTCCTGTTATCTTGCACTTAAATATATTTTATTTTGTGCCTCATGCACTTAAAAGCGCACTTTCAATCACAATTAAAAACAGAAGTATTCTGTATAACCGGGTGCTTCAAAACTTCCCTTTAGGGAACGGGGGTTAATTATGGGATTTTTTGATAAACTGTTTGGAAAAAAAGAAAAAGAAAGTCTGGACGAAGGGCTGCAAAAAACCAAAGAAAACTTCTTTTCAAAAGTTACAAAAGCCATTGCCGGTAAAAGCACGGTAGATGAAGAAGTATTGGATAATCTGGAAGATGCGCTGGTTAGCGCAGATGTGGGCATAGATACTACGGTACAAATAATTGATCGCATTGAGCAGCGGGTTGCAAGGGATAAATATGTAAACACTTCTGAATTAAATAAGATTCTCCAGGAAGAAATTGAAGCTACCTTAGTCAGTGCTACAGGAAACGGCAACTATGCTTTTGATGCCGATTTGCCTACCAGGCCCTATATCATATTGGTAGTGGGTGTAAATGGTGTGGGTAAAACCACCACCATCGGTAAGCTATCATATAATTTTAAAAAAGCTGGAAAATCAGTATTGCTGGGTGCGGCAGATACTTTTAGGGCAGCAGCCGTAGACCAGCTAACGATATGGAGCGATCGGGTAGGCGTGCCTATTGTAAAACAACCCATGGGTTCCGACCCGGCCGCAGTAGCTTTTGATACCGTACAAAGCGCTGTATCAAAAGGAGCGGATGTGGTGCTGATAGATACTGCAGGCCGATTGCACAATAAAGTGCACCTGATGGAAGAACTGGGCAAGATACGACGGGTGATACAAAAAGTAATACCCGATGCTCCACACGAAGTATTATTGGTATTAGATGGATCTACCGGGCAGAATGCATTGGAGCAGGCTAAACATTTTACCGCCGCTACTGATGTTACTGCATTAGCTATTACTAAATTAGATGGTACTGCCAAAGGAGGCGTAGTGCTAGCAATAGCCAACCAGTTTAAAATTCCAGTGAAGTTTATAGGTGTAGGTGAAAAGATGGAAGACCTACTTATATTTGATAAACATGAATTTGTAGACAGCCTTTTTAGCTTAGAAAAATAATTTATCTTTCCGAACGATTGCCACAAGAGCTCAAATATACAGAGGTAGAACTATTACAAGGTTTGCAATTACACGACGAGCAGGCCTACAGTTTTTTATATGATCATTATTCAAAAGCTTTATTCAATATTATCTACCAGGTAGTTCCACAACAGGAACTGGCGGAAGATATACTGCAGGAAGCTTTTGTAAAAATTTGGCAAAACATTGCTTCGTATGATAGCAGCAAAGGCCGGTTGTTTACGTGGATGTTGAATATTTGCCGTAACCAGGCGATAGATCGCACCCGTTCCAAAGACTTTAATAAGCAAACTAAAACTATTTCCCTATCAGAAAGCGTATATGATAATAAACAGGGAGTGTCAGTTAAGGCCGATGATATAGGATTACGGAAAACGATAAATAAGCTCCCGGAAGAGGGTAGAAAAATTTTGGAATTAGCATATTACCAGGGCTATACTCAGGACGAAATATCAAAAATGCTGAATATTCCGTTAGGCACTGTGAAAACCCGAATTCGAACAACATTGATTCTGTTACGTAAAATATTAGGAAGCAATTAAGAAGTGGATTTAAGTTGTATCATATTATCCGGAGATTTAGAACTGTATGTTTTGGGAATGTTGCCCGAAGAGGACGCCTATAAAATACAGCAGCTATCCTTATTGTTTCCTGAAGTGGATGCAGAAATCAACCGCATACGGGAAACACTGGAAGATTTCGCCTTATCTGATACGATTGTAGAACCATCACCTTCGGTGAAGGAAAATTTAATGCGTACTTTAAGCGGCTTAAAAAGCTCTGATCAGGATAATATAGCCGAGAAAAATTTTCCGGAGCAAAATATAACAACACCGGCGCCTGTAATACAGATGCAACGTGCCAGAAATAATAACAACAGGTTTTTGATTGCGGCTTCTCTCATTGGCTTTATAATCTGTATTGGTTTCATTCTTTACCTCGTAGCACAAAATAAAACCTATCAAAACAGCGTAGCTACTTTGCGTATGCAAATGGATACGTTGCACCAGTTCAACCAGCAGCAGCAGACGCAACTACAAACCTATGCACAGACCATGAATATTTTACGGGATGAAAATTATCGTAAAATAAATATGACCAATGTGCCGGGAAAACCCCAGGCATTAGCACAGGTCTTTTGGAATACAAAAACTAAAGAAGTTTTCGTAGCCGATATATCCCTGCCTGCACATCCTCCGGGTAAGCAATACCAGTTTTGGGCTATTGTAAATGGCAAGCCGGTAGACGGCGGCATGCTGAACGACAGTAAAGATGCCATGCAAAAAATGAAAGAATTTAAGGGCACGGCAGATGCCTTCGCCATTACCCTGGAAAAGGCTGGAGGCAGCCCTACGCCTACAATGCAAGCCATGTATGTAATGGCAAAAGTTTCCTAACACTTCAGGAAAATCAAACTTTCTTAAAACTATTTTCATCGTCGTTTCGTAAGTGTAGTAAACAAATTACTTTATGAAGCGGATTCTTTTAATGGCAGCAATTGCCCTAAGTATGTCAGCAAACAGCTTTGCACAAAAAACAGTAATGGTGGGCGGTGCAGCTATGTACCCCACCAAAAACATTATTGAAAATGCAGTCAATTCAAATGATCACACCACCTTAGTAGCTGCTGTAAAAGCTGCTGGTTTGGTAGATGCGTTAGAAAGCAATGGCCCGTTTACCGTATTTGCCCCCACGAACGAAGCGTTTAATATGTTGCCTGCAGGCACGGTGGATAACTTATTGAAGCCGGAAAACAGGGAGAAACTGCAAGCCATTCTTAAGTACCACGTCGTACCGGGGAAAGTAGATGCGGCAGAACTGAAAAAAATGATCAAACAAAACAATGGCAAAGCCACTTTAAAAACTTTAAACGGCGCTGATTTGTATGCCAGCCTGGACGATAAAGGCAATGTGTGGATATGGGATGAAAATGGCGGGAAAGCTATGGTTGCTATCCCAAATGTAAACCAGTCAAATGGGGTGATACATGTAGTAGATCACGTTCTGCTGCCCAAAATGTAAAAGTAAAAGTTCAACGTAAAGATTTATCCCCGCTTTTGCGGGGATTTTCGTTTAGGATTAACAGTAACTTCCAATGTTTTAGCGACCTTTGCATTTCAAAATTTTCTTCTCCGGAAGATAGGCATGAAAGTAAAAACACTAAAAAGAGACAAGGTCAATATTATTACCCTGGGCTGCAGCAAGAACATGGTAGATAGTGAAATATTAAGCGGCCAGTTGCAGGCTGGTGAAATAGATGTAGTGCACGAAAGTAAAAAACGCGATCACAATATTGTGGTGGTCAATACTTGCGGCTTTATTGACAAGGCCAAAGAAGAATCGGTGAATACCATTCTTGAACAAGTAGCTTTAAAGCAAAAAGGAAAACTGGATAAGGTATATGTAACCGGCTGTTTAAGTCAGCGTTACCGTGATGACTTGGAGCAAAGTATTCCGGAGGTAGATGCTTTTTTCGGCACTATGGAGCTGCCTTTAATTTTAAAGCAGTTTGAAGTAGATTATAAAAGTGAGTTACTAGGAGAACGTTTATTAGCAACGCCACCACATTATGCATATGTAAAAATTGCGGAAGGTTGTAACCGTACCTGTGCTTTTTGTGCCATTCCGTTAATGCGGGGTGCTCATTCCAGCCGGACTATTGAAGACATTGTAAAAGAGGCCGAAACGTTAGCAAAGCGGGGTGTAAAAGAAATTATGCTGATTGCCCAGGAGCTTACGTACTATGGTTTGGACCTGTATAAAAAGCGTATGCTTGCTGACTTATTAAAACGATTAAGTGATGTGCCGGGTATCGAATGGATCCGATTACATTATGCGTATCCGCATAAGTTTCCTATGGACATATTAGACGTAATGCGGGAGCGGGATAATATTTGTAATTACCTGGATATGCCTTTGCAACATGCAGCCGACGCCATGCTGAAGGCCATGAAGCGTAATATAACACGTACAGAAATGGAAGACCTGGTGCAACGCATTCGGGAAACCGTTCCGGGTATATGCTTACGTACCACGTTGATTACCGGCTTCCCAGGAGAAACGATTGATGACGTTGAAGAACTAAAAGCTTTTTTGGAGAAAGAACGTTTTGACAGGGTTGGAATTTTTACTTATTCTCATGAAGAAGGAACATCTGCCCATAGCCTAATTGATGATGTGCCTGCCGAAGAAAAGCAACGACGTGCTGAAGATATTATGGCCGTGCAGCAAGAGATCAGTTATGAAAAAAACCAGAAGAAAATAGGGCAAACCTTTAAAGTATTGGTTGATAAAAAAGAAGCGGGCCGCTATATAGGCCGTACCGAATTTGATAGTGTGGAAGTGGATAATGAAGTTATTATTCAAACCGATAAAAAACTGCAACCCGGAAACTTTTACCAGGTGAAGATTACAAAGGCATATGATTATGATTTGGAAGGAGAATTAGTATAACCTTTTTTTCAAGGCGTAAACTATAAAAATAGCAGCACAAACTTGTGCTGCTATTTTGCATTAAAAGGCTATTATATACAATAGGTAGTAGGTAAGCAGTAACTTATTTAAAAATCAATTCCTGGGTCATTTTCCCTCCCAATAGTTCCCGCATATCGTTCCTGGAAATAGCAGCGCTATGTCGGGCATCCTCATTTCCCAAAAGTTTAGCAGATAGCGCATCCATTTTATCATTAAGGCCGTCAAGCGCCGCATAATTTTTTATTTGGTAAAGTAACAGCAGATCCCAATCGGTACTGCTAGCCGGTTCCGCATTTAAAATTTTATAATCGGTAACAAGGCCATCAGCTTTTGCTTGCTTCATCATTTTAACCCATCCGTCGTTTAAATTTCTTAGATACGTCATACCCATACCAGGCTTGGTCTTTACAAACTGAACATGCCATAGCGGTCCTTCCGTAAAAGGTTTATTTGTTTGGCTAAAGGCAGTGGCAGATAAAAAAAGCAGAAACATGAGAAGTGAAAGAACTGACTTTTTCATAATTGTAGTTTTATGGTTGAAAATGATAAACAGTCCAAATCATTTTAAAAGGTTGCAGCAGAAACGGTGGAAGTTTTATGATAATCTGTTCTCAGGGGCGAAGCACACCTAACCAAAATACCATTCAAACCTGCACTTTGCAATGGATGGAAATAGATGTTATAGTATCGTAAGAGTAGCAGTATTGATATTCTAATTTAAATAAAAAAATCAGCAAATAAAAATTTCGTTTACATTAATTAGTATTCAAGCCGACCCTTTTTAGTTAGCTAACATCAATTGCAGTAATTTGTACTATCATTTGCAGGTATGAAAAAGCAATTGCTCTTAATTTTATTAATACTGTTTGCATCTTTTTCTTTTGCTCAAAAATCTATGACCCATGGACGATTACACGTAACCAAAGACGGGCATTATTTGCAATACGAAGATGGTACTCCTTTCTTTTGGTTGGGTGATACGGGTTGGGAATTGTTTCACCGCCTGAAGCTGGAAGAAATAGGGCGGTACTTAGAGAACAGAAGTCAAAAAGGATTTACGGTGATCCAGGCAGTAATATTAGCTGAATTTAATGGATTAAGAAAACCGAATCAATATGGAGAAGTTCCATTCAAAGATTTAGATCCGGCACAACCGAACGAGAAATATTTTCAGCTAATTGATACTACTATTAAGATGGCTGCCAATAAAAATTTGTTTATGGGATTATTGCCCACCTGGGGCGACAAGGTAACAAAAGCATGGGGGGAAGGTCCGGTAGTTTTTGATTCTGTGAATGCTTATACCTATGGTTTGTATTTAGGTAAAAGATACGCTTCCTATCCTAATATCATCTGGATATTAGGCGGCGACCGTCCTCCTTATACCGATTCTGCTGATTACCGGCCGGTATGGCGGCAAATGGCCAGAGGAATAAAAGAAGGTGCTGGTGGCAACGCTATGTTTGCCTATCATCCTGCAGGAGGTCATTCTACTTCTGAAAATATACAAAATGAGCCTTGGCTCAATATCAATATGATGCAATCGGGTCATGGAAGCGGGCATGATGTGCCGGTTTGGAATTGGATTACAAAAGACCGGAACCTTACTCCTACAAAACCCACTTTGGATGCCGAACCTAACTACGAAGATCACCCGGTAAACCCCTGGCCAAAATGGAATCCTGCCAACGGCTATTTCAGTGCTTACGATGTGCGGAAACAAACCTATCGTTCGGTATTTGCCGGTGCTTGCGGCGTTACATATGGGCATCATGCGGTATGGCAGTTTTACAGTCCCCGTGAAGAAAAGATCAATCATGCCAATAGATATTGGACAGAAGCACTTGACCGTCCCGGCGCTTTCCAGGTTGGATATTTAAGAAATTTAATATTGTCCAGACCTGCTTTAACCCGTGTGCCCGATCAATCGTTAATAGTAGCGGGACAAGGGGAGAAAGGGAGTTATATCACCGCTTTTAGAGATTCCGCGAATTCGTATGCCATGATCTATTTGCCTGTAGGAAAGAATATTGCAATTAATATGAACTTTCTAAAAGGCAACAAAGTTATAGTTTGGTGGTTTAATCCAAAAGATGGAAGTGTAAAAAAAACTGGCGAAAAAGAAAAGGCATATGTGATGTCTTTTACGCCACCAACTTTGGGCAATGAAAATGATTGGGTATTGATTTTGGATGATCCAACGTACAATTATGATATGCCAGCAAAAAGAAAGGAGTAAGTAATATGTTTAAAGATGCCACAATTGATGAAATAAACGCTGCCCTGCAAAGCTCATGGCAGGCATTTGAAGTATATAGGGGCTTAAATTTAAAACAGCGTGCCGATTTTTTAAGAGCTATTGCAAACGAGCTAAATGCGGATGAAAAAGCATTAGTACAAATGGCCAGTAAAGAAACGCATTTAGAGGAGCCCCGGTTACGGGTAGAATTGAAACGAACTATTTTCCAGTTAACCTCATATGCCCAGGCTTGCGAAGAAGGAGCCTGGCTGGATATCCGCATTGATACCGGTGATGCTAATCGTAATCCACCAAAACCTGACCTGCGAAAAATGATGATTCCTTTAGGCCCGGTTGTGGTATTCGGCGCTTCCAATTTTCCGTTTGCGTATTCTACATCCGGTGGTGATACGGCATGTGCTTTTGCGGCCGGTTGCCCGGTATTAATTAAAGCCCATCCTGCCCATGCACAAACATCAGAGTTACAGGCAGCCGCTATAAAAAAAGCAGCGCAAAAATGTAAGCTGCCCGAAGACATATTTATTCATATTCATGGTTCCGGTTTTGAAGTAGGGAAAGCGTTGGTGCAGCATCCACTCACCAAAGCGGTAGGCTTTACAGGTTCTTTTGAAGGTGGCAAGGCCTTGTTTGATTTAGCTAATAACAGAACAGTTCCGATACCGGTTTTTGCGGAAATGGGCAGTGTCAATCCCGTGTTTTTATTACCTCAAAAGCTGGAAGAAGATACTGCCGCAATTGCTGATATGTATGCTGCTTCTATTACTACCAGTGTTGGGCAGTTTTGTACCAATCCCGGCATTATTGTAGGCATTGAAAGCGAATCCCTGCGAGAGTTTACAAAATTATTAAGCAAAAAGATAGAACAGGTTAAGCCTGCTAAAATGTTGCATATTGGAATTGCAAAAAGCTTTCAGGCAAAAAGGGCAGGAGCTTTAGCACAACCCAATATATCAGTAGCTGGTCAAACAACCTTTGATGCGGCTGAAGATGAAAGCATTCCGACTATTGCGCAAACTACCGGTGAAACTTTTATATCCAATCCTATCCTTCACAAGGAAATTTTTGGACCATATTCGTTACTGGTAAGATGTAAAAGTATAGACGAAATGCTGGCAGTAGCCCAAAGTATAGAAGGTCAGTTAACAACTACTTTGCTGGCAACCCACGATGAAGCAAAAGAAAATAATCGCTTGGTAAATACCCTTCAACAAATTTGCGGACGCTTTGTTTTTAATGGCGTACCTACAGGGGTGGAGGTGGCTGTTGCTATGCAGCATGGCGGCCCGTATCCTGCTACTACCGACAGCCGTTTTACTGCAGTGGGTGCCGATGGCATCAAACGGTTTGCCCGGCCTTTCTGCTATCAAAACTGGCCGGATGATTTATTGCCTGCGGAGCTGAA
>JAICHT010000095.1 GCA_025924755.1 Chitinophagaceae bacterium
ATAGTACGTGTCATCACTATTGTTTATAGGTACAGCCTTGTTGTATTCAGTAATTGTAGTGTAAATAAAATTGCGTTCTTATCCACAACTGTCATTTTTAATTCTTAATTTTTAGTTTTTAATTTTTCTTGTGGATTTTTGGAAACCATTTTTTAAAAAGCATTCCGGGGCTGCTTTCAAAAAGGGGCTTAAGGCTGTTATTGGCTATTCGCCCAGCAATATACTGCTGTATAAAACAGCCTTAACCCACCGCTCCATCCGCGAAACAAGCGACGAAAACAATGAACGGCTGGAGTATTTGGGCGATGCGGTTTTAAGTGCGCTGATTGCCGATTATTTATTTAAACGGTATCCTTACAAAGAAGAAGGCTTTCTTACCGAGATGCGGAGTAAAATGGTAAACCGCCAGCAGTTGAATGATATTGCCATAAAGATGGGCTTAAAAAAAATTACGGTATATAACAAATCCGATGCATCGCTTAAAACCAGCCAGATATTTGGAAATACGCTTGAGGCACTGGTAGGCGCTGTGTACCTGGATAAAGGTTATAGAAAAACAAGCCGGTGGGTTACAGAACGCATTATCATTCCGCATATGTTTATGGAAGATCTGGAGATATTAGAAATCAACCATAAAAATAAATTATACGGCTGGGCTAATAAAAATGGGAAACAACTGGAGTTTGATACCGTAAATGAGCATATGGAAAATGGCCGCCGGTTGTTTACCGTGGCTGCCGTTATTAACGGTAAGGCTATAGCACAAGGAAAAGCCTTTAATAAAAAAGACGCCTCTCAAATAGCTGCCCAACTGGCCGTAGAAAAACTGGGCATCATCAATTCCGACTCTACTTCTAATATTGCATAAAAGCTTTGTGTCAGACCTTCTCCTGGCAAAGTTCAATTAATACGCCGTTGGTGTTTTTGGGGTGAAGAAAACATACTAGTTTGTTATCTGCTCCATGTTTGGGTTGCTCATTTAAAAGCACAAATCCTTCGTTTTGTAACCGCTGCATTTCAGAAAAAATATCCTTTACTTCAAATGCAATATGATGGATGCCTTCACCTTTTTTATCTATAAACTTTTTAATAACGCTATCTTCTGCTGTGGGCTCCAGTAGTTCAATCTTTGTTTCTCCTTGTTTAAAAAAAGCGGTCTGCACTTTTTCGGTATCCACCTTTTCTGTTTTATAACAAGGAGTATTGAGCAGTTTTTCAAACAAAATAATCGAATCTGTTAAAGAGGTTACCGCCACGCCAATGTGTTCTACTTTAAGCATATTAAATTTCTAATGAAGGTAAAATTAAAGGTATGCAATTACAGAAGCATACGATATCCATGCATATAAGGTAATTTTGCACCAGGGACCGGCCTAATAAATCTTCATAATGAACCTTCCAATTTACTTAGATCATAATGCTACTACGCCTTGCGACCCAGGAGTGGTAGCTGCTATGCTGCCCTATTTTACCCAAAATTTTGGAAACGCGTCTAGCCGCAATCATTCGTTTGGATGGCATGCGGAAGAGGCCGTGGATTATGCCCGTGAACAAGTGGCCCTACTAATAGGTGCAGAGCCCAAAGAAATTGTTTTTACCTCCGGCGCTACCGAAGCCGATAACCTGGCTATAAAAGGTGTGTACGAAATGTATGCCTCCAAAGGAAACCATATCATTACAGTAGTTACCGAGCACAAAGCGGTACTGGATACCTGCAGGCATATAGAAAAGCTGGGTGCTGAAGTAACGTATTTAAAAGTTAATACCGATGGCCTGATTGATTTGCAGGAGCTGGAAGCAGCTATAAAACCCACTACCATCCTGATTGCTATTATGTATGCCAATAACGAAACAGGTACAATACAGCCTATGAAAGAAATAGGCGCTATCGCTAAAAAACATGGAGTAATATTTTTTAGCGATGCGACGCAGGCAGTAGGTAAGATTCCGGTAGACGTAAAAAACGATGATATTGATTTGCTGGCAATGACGGCTCATAAAATGTACGGGCCCAAGGGTATTGGCGCTTTGTATGTTCGTCGTAAAAATCCGCGGGTAAAACTTACGGCGCAAATGGATGGTGGCGGCCATGAAAGAGGTATGCGCAGCGGTACCTTGAATGTGCCGGGCATAGTAGGTTTTGGTAAGGCCTGCGAGCTGTGCCTGCACGAAATGCAGCAGGATGCTGAACGATTAAGTAAGTTGCGCGACAGGCTGGAAAATGCGTTGCTAAAGTTAGGAGAGGTGTATATAAACGGAAGCAAGGAACACCGGTTGCCGCATGTAAGCAATATGTCGTTTAAATATGCAGAAGGAGAAGCATTGCTGATGGGACTTAATAAAGAAATTGCCTTGTCATCAGGCTCGGCTTGTACATCGGCTTCTATTGAGCCTTCGCATGTATTAAAAGCGCTGGGGTTGGACGATGAACTGGCACATAGTTCGCTTCGCTTTGGTCTGGGCAGGTATACTACCTCAGAAGAAATAGAATATACTATAGTGCAGGTTTCTAAAACGGTGAAAAAGCTTAGAGGGCTGAGTCCGCTTTGGGAAAAGAGCAAAGAAGAAGCAGGTGCGAAATAGGCAACTGTATATCGTGATAATAAAACAGCATGGAAATAAGGTTAATAATTTAATAAAGTAAAAAGCATACGAAGCTGAAAGATTAGCAATATGTAAATTGTAGAAGAATTAAATTTGCATATAGAAAAAGCTACTGTTGTATTTGGCAGTAGCATACATAGGCTATATGAGTATTACCAATTTATCAAACTGAGTATAAGGTATCTGCTCCTTATAGCTCACAACAAAAAAGAGTATGGTTACAATAGATAATGCAATATCGATAAGCGATAAAGCTAAAGTTCAGGTGCACAAATTGATGAGAGATGCCGGATTTGGCGACGATCCTTCTTATTTTTTAAGAGTAAGTGTAGTAAGCGGCGGTTGTTCGGGGTTAAGCTATAAAATAGATTTTGATAACGAGCAAAAGCCTACCGACCAGGTGTTTGAAGACAACGGCATTAAAGTAGTAACCGATTTAAAAAGTTTTTTGTACCTGGTAAATACCACGTTGGAATTTTCGGACGGTTTAAATGGCAAGGGATTTTATTTTAATAATCCAAACGCCAGCCGTACCTGCGGCTGCGGCGAAAGCTTTGCAGTATAGTACGGTCCACGACCTTGGCAATATATCCCGCTGCGAAGCGGGATTTTTTTAGTCAGAAACATTTTAATCAACCCGCATAATGAACATTTAACAGGGGGCCGGCTTTTAAAATTCGTGCCTCTGGTTTGTTATTCTTTATTTTGTGTTTTACATTTTCAATTTTTCATTTTAATGTGGTCCATCTGTAAAAAGGAATTAAGTCAGTTTTTCAGCAGTCTTACGGGGTATATTGCCATTATTGTTTTTTTACTGGTCAATGGATTGGTATTATTTGTTTTTAGAAACAACATTTTAGAGAACGGCTACGCTACGCTGGAAAACTTTTTTTCTTTTGCACCGTGGGTGATGCTTTTTTTAGTATCTGCTATTACCATGCGCAGCTTTGCCGATGAATATAAAAGCGGCACATACGAAGTATTGCATACGCAACCATTAACCGCATGGCAAATAATAAATGGCAAATTTTGGGGCAGTTTGGCGGTGGCCGCTATTGCGTTAATTCCAACATGGGTTTATTATTTTACCATCAACCATTTGGCAGCTACTACAGGTATTGATGCCGGTGCAGCAGCTGGCTCGTATATGGGTTTGCTACTTTTAACAGCAGTGTTTACGGCTATTGGCGTATGCGTTAGCAGCTTCACTACCAATGCAGTAATAGCTTTTATTATCAGCCTTGTAGTTAGCGTATTATTATATTTCGGATTTACTGCCATCAGCCAATTGCCAGTCTTTAGCAACGGGTTGGATTATTATATAGAAATGCTGGGCATTGATTTTCATTACAGGAGCATAAGCCGCGGCGTGGTAGATACACGGGACATCATCTACTTTTTAAGCTTGATTTTTTTCTTTTTACTGGTAACAAAGCAAAACCTGCATAAACAATAAAATGAACAACAGGAAGAATGTAATGAAGTATAGCTGGGTGCTGTTAATAGTAGGATTGCTCGTTGTCAATTTCATAGCGGGAGCCATTCATCAACGGATAGATTTGACAGCAGAAAAAAGGTATTCGTTAAGCACACCCACAAAAACATTATTGCAAAACCTGCAACAGCCCGTCCGGATAGAAGTATTTTTAAAAGGCGATTTTCCGGCTGGCTTTCGAAAACTGGCCAATAGTGTAGATGAGTTTTTAAGCGAATGTAAAGAGTATGGAAAAATAAACGTTCAATACACATTTACCAATCCATTGCAAGGGTTGGATGATTCGGCAGCACGAAGAACGATTGACTCGGTAAATTATTTTTTTGATATTCCTGCATATACATTACAGGCGCCAAGCAAGGCGGGCGATGAGCAAACACAAAAATTGGTATTGCCCGGCGCTGTCATTCATTATAAGGATACTACTATCGGCGTTAATCTATTCAGGGGTGTAAAATCGTTTGGTACCGATCCGGAGCAATTAGCGGCCTTGTATAATAATGTAGAAGCATCTATGGAATACAACTTTGCTTCTGCTATACAAAAAATTACATCCGATAAAAAGCCTTCGGTTGGATATGCATTAGGCCACGGCGAAGGCTGGGGCTATAATGTAAATGATGCGGTTCGCACCTTAATTAAAGATTACGCTTTTGATACCATAAATATAAAAACTGCTCCGTACATACCCCCTTTTGACGCAATGGTGGTCATGAAGCCGGTTATACCTTTTACTAATGAAGACAAGTTTAAAATAGATCAATATGTAATGCACGGCGGCAAGGTGTTTTGGATGATTGATAATATGTATGCCGAGTTTGACAGCTTGTACAAAAGTGGCGGATTTATTGCTTTTGACAGGGGCCTGAATTTAGAAGATATTTTATTTAATTATGGTGTACGCATTAACCAAACGTTGCTGCAGGATATGCAGTGCGACCAATTGCCGCAGGTAAGTAAGGAAAGTGGTGCCCAGCAGCAGCGGCTCGTTAGCTGGCCTTTTTTCCCCATACTTAATGGTACCAATCATCCTATCAGCAAAAACTTAGATGGTGTAAGAGCCATGTTTCCTACTACTATAGACACCGTGGAAGCACCGGGTATTACTAAAACTATTTTGCTGCAATCATCCAATAACGCAAGGTTGCTGAATGCACCCGCTAAAATCGATTTCCAGTTTTTGCAAATAGCGCCGGATAGTAAAGAGTTCCAAAGCAAAGATGTTCCCGTAGCTGTTTTGCTGCAAGGCCAGTTCCGTTCTTTATATACCGGCCGTGTGCCCAAATCTGTTACCGATGCGCTGGCGCAAATGAATCAAGAGGTCAGGAGCACTTCTACGCAGCAAAATAAAATGATTGTAGTTTCCGATGGCGACATTGCTATGAATCAATACAGCCCTACCAGCGGGCCACTGCCAATGGGCACGAACGTGTTTACCAAATATACATTTGCCAATAAAGATTTCTTTACCAATGCCATCGAGTACCTCGTAAATCCTACCGATATATTACAAACACGATCTAAAGAATATACACTGCGTTTACTTGACCCAAAAAAGGTAAGCGAACAACAAAGTTTATGGCAGTTTATAGACATTGCATTGCCGGTGATTATGATTGTATTATTCGCTATTATTTATCAACAGCTCCGGAAAAGGAAATATGGCGTGGTAAAAGTATAAAATGATAGTCCTGGATTCCTTTTATGTAATATTCTCAACATCAAAAACAGTCTAAAGTATATTTCTTCTAAAATGTCCAAATCGGCCTATCATACGTATTTGCAAATACAGCAATTGCTAAAAAATAATAATGTTCAATAACGTTTTTAGAAATAATTGCTGATAGTGAAATAAGTTAGCAGTAGGCCTTTTGAGTATCAATACTAAATCGTAAAAAATAGTATAACATGTTCACAAGAATACCATGCATCCTATTCTTTTACCTCGTTCATATATTTTAAAAAGTACACTTAGCTTTAAAATAAACGGAGGTGGGATATACATAAAAATCAATATTGCAGAAACATTTACTTTTACTTATTTGTAAAAGATAGCAATTAATAAGCTCATGACGGAAGATCAGATTACTTATCTTGTATTTGGCATTGTGCTGTTCCTGGCACTGGTATTTGATTTGGGCTTGTTGAGTAAGCGGGAAGGTATAGTAAGTATTAAAAAAGCATTATATCAAACGCTGTTTTGGGTTGGCCTGGCCTTTCTGTTTTTCGGGTTTTTATGGTGGTATGAGGGGCACCAGATGGCATTGGAATATATGAGTGCCTACTTAATGGAATGGAGCCTGAGCATTGATAATATTTTTGTTTTTATTTTAATTTTTACTTTTTTTAATATCCATCCCAGCCATTATGCACGGGCTCTTATTATTGGTATATTGATGGCAATTGTATTCCGAATTATTTTTATTACTGTCGGCATTGTCCTGGTAGATAAGTTTGAATGGATCTTATACTTATTCGGCGCTTTTTTAGTGTATACAGGCATTAAAATTTTTACGGTGCGGCAGGAGGATGAGTTTGATCCGGAACACAACCCGGTGTATAAACTTTTAAATCGTTTCGTCCCTATTATTCACGAAGATATCAGTGGCCAATTGGTAATAAAAAGAAATGGCAAACGCTTTTACACCAATATGTTTGTAGTGATAGTAGTATTGGCTACTACGGATATCGTTTTTGCGTTGGACAGTATTCCGGCGGTGTTTGCAATTTCGCAGGAGCGGCTGGTAATTTACACCAGCAATATTTTTGCAGTATTAGGTCTCCGGTCGTTGTTTTTTTTGCTGCGCGGCGCTGTTAACAAGTTTGCACATTTACAGCAGGGCATCGCCATTGTGCTGATATTTATTGGTTTGAAAATGCTGGCCGAAATATTTGCCGTGGAGCTGCCGGTATATGTCTCTCTTATCGTAATTGTAATCTGTTTGGCAGGGTCTATTCTCTATTCCACACAGGTTTCTAAAAAACCATTAACCAAGGAAAACAAAATATAGCGCGGTGTATACGATTCAAGCCATTTGCCAGGTGATACAAGGCCGATTTGCGCAGCAATCTGCTGACAGTTCTATTGACTATTTAGTGTACGACAGCCGCAACATATCCTTTGCTGACAGCTCGTTATTTTTTGCATTGAAAACCGCGCATAACGATGGGCATCTTTATATAGCCGACGTTTACAAAAAAGGAATCCGGAACTTTATCATCAGCCAGCAGGTTGATTTAGATGCATATCCCGATAGTAACTTTATTGTAGTGCCGGATACATTGGTGGCTTTGCAGCAACTGGCCCTCTTTCACCGGAGTCATTTTCATATTCCCGTAATAGGCATTACCGGCAGCAATGGCAAAACCATTGTAAAAGAATGGCTGTATCAATTGCTGGAGCCGGATTATCATATAGTGCGCAGCCCCAAAAGTTACAATTCCCAGATAGGCGTTCCGCTGAGTGTGTGGCAAATGAACCACCAGCATACGATTGCAATTTTTGAAGCCGGTATATCTACGGTGGGAGAGATGCAGCACTTGGCGCCCATTATTGCACCTACGATTGGTATTTTTACCAACTTGGGCGAAGCGCACAGCGAAGGGTTTGCGTCGCAACAGCAGAAGCTTACCGAGAAATTGCAACTCTTTGCTACCGCTACCCTAGTAATTGGCGAATATGAGATCTTGCACAACAGCGAAGTGACTACAAAAGCTTTTACGTGGGGCAGGTCTGACAAGGCAACGGTGCAGGTAACTGCTATAGTGAAAAAGACTTTGAAAACCGATATAGAACTGAGCTATCAGTCGATGCCTGTTGTTTTTACCATTCCGTTTACGGATGATGCTTCTATTGAAAATGCCATTACCTGCTGCTGCACTTTATTGTACTTAGGCTACAGCCATGAGGCGTTGAAGGAGGGTTTTTTAAAATTGCACCCGGTAGATATGCGGCTGCAATTAAAGAGCGCTATTAACGGTTGCGTTGTTATTAACGACAGCTATAGTGCCGATATCACTTCTTTGCATACGGCGCTCAATTTTTTGCAGCAACAGCAAACGGGGAAAATGCGTTCGGTGATTCTTTCTGATTTTTTTGAAAGCGGAAAATCGGACGAAGAATTATACCGGCATATTGCCGCCGCATTGGTGCAGCATCATGTGCAAAAAGCCATATTGATTGGTTCCAAAATAACTACCTTTTTGCCTTTATATCTGCCAGCCTCCGTAGGCGTTTCTTTGTTTAACAGCACAGAAGATTTCATCCAGAATTTTAAAAGTTCGCTGTACAAAGAAGAAACCATTTTAATAAAAGGCGCCCGGAAATTTGAGTTTGAACGCATTGCCCGGTTGTTTGAAATAAAGGTGCATCAAACCGTACTGGAAATAAATCTAAATGCCATTGTGCATAATCTGAAGCAATACCAAAAACGTTTGCAGCCAGGGGTAAAAGTAATGGCCATGGTAAAAGCTTTTGCCTATGGCAGTGGCGGTGCGGAAATTGCCAGTGTGCTGCAGTATCACAATATTGATTACCTCGGCGTAGCCTATGCCGATGAAGGCATCGAATTGCGAAAGGCCGGCATTACACTCCCGGTGATGGTAATGAATGCCGATGAAACGACGTTTGACGCATTGATAACCTACAACCTGCAACCTGTTATTTATTCATTTGATATACTGAGATCGTTTGAACAATATGTGCAAAGCCAGGGCTTGCAATCGTACCCTGTGCATATAGAAATAGAAACCGGTATGAACCGGCTGGGCTTTAATACGGACCATATTGAAAAGCTGGGAACGCATATTGGGTTATCGGCCTACCTGAAAGCAGAAAGTGTATTTAGCCACCTGGCCGCCAGCGATAACCCGGCGCAGGATGATTTTACAAGCCAGCAGGCTGATAAATTTTTAAGAGCTGTTCATCAGCTTACCCAATATATTCCATATACTTTTTTAAAGCATATTGCCAACTCTGCCGCCATTATACGGCATCGGCAATTGCAACTGGATATGGTGCGCCTGGGTATCGGCTTGTATGGTATAGAAGCAGATGATTTAGATGAACTGGAACTGCAACCGGTAGCCACGCTGCGCTCCAATATTGCCCAATTGAAGCATTTGAAAAAAGGCGAAACGGTAAGCTATAACCGTAATGGCGTGGTACAAAAAGATGCGGTAATTGCCACCATCCGCATTGGATATGCAGATGGATACTCCCGCAGGTTTAGCAATGGCATTGGCAAAATGTGGATAGCAGGAAAGCTGGCTCCGGTTATCGGGTCGGTGTGTATGGATATGACGATGATTGATGTAACTGAAGTGCCCAATGTAAAGCAGGGAGACGCTGTAATTATTTTTGGGGCGCCGCTGCCGGTGCAGGAAGTAGCGGGTTGGATTGGCACCATACCTTATGAAATTATGACCGGCGTTTCGCAGCGGGTGAAGCGTATTTACTTTCAGGAATAGAATTAACCTTTTTGAAAATACTTGCAAACTGTCAACCCTTATCTTTGTTACATTGTAATAAATTTTAGAAGCTAGGTATAAACTGCTAACAGTTTTGTATTAGCATTCGTTTTTGAAAAGACAATTCTTTATACATGAAATTGCGATCTGCTGTACTACTGATTCTATTAATAATTATTGTTGACCAGTCTTTAAAAATCTGGATAAAAACTAATTACCCTTTTGGCCATGTCATGAACTTATTTGGCATGCCGTGGGCCCGGCTTTATTTTATTGAAAACGAAGGCATGGCGTGGGGCTGGAAGTTTGGCGGCGAATGGGGTAAAATGATATTGACCTTATTTAGATTGATAGCCGTATTGTTTGGTAGCTGGTACCTTACAAAAATTGTGAAGCAAAAATATTCAAGAGGTTTTATTATTTGCGCGGCATTGATATATGCCGGTGCGTTAGGCAATTTATTAGACAGTATGTTTTATGGTTTATTATTTGAAGAAACCACCTACTCTCATGTAGCCCGTATGTTTCCGCCACATGGCTATGCCGGTTTTTTACACGGCCGCGTGGTAGATATGCTATACTTTCCGATGGTGCACGCCAACTTTCCTAAATGGCTTCCGGTAATAGGCGGCGAAGATTTTGAATTTTTTAGTCCTATTTTTAATATCGCCGATGCTTCTATTTCTATCGGTGTCATTACCTTACTGCTGTTTCAAAAAAGGTTCATCAGCCATCATGAGCATCGTACCCATGCAGAAATAGAAAAAGAGTATGATAGCAAGCCCCATGTAATTTAACTACATCGCTTTTATTCATAGTTGTCAAACCAGGCTTGATCCCAATTAGCTGCTTTATTCAATTCGGTATTTACGGGTTGAATTACCTGCGGGTAAACAGGTATTTGTTGCGAAAAAATAGTGTGAACCACTTTTAAATAAGACCGTTCATATACAACAGGATCTGAGCTTTCTTTTACAGGTTGCAGCGGAGCATTGCTGATTTTCAGAGCCGCGTCTGGGGAATGTTTCATGGGTTTATTTTATACAGATTAAATTGGGTATTTACAAGCCTCTTAATGCAAGGGTAATGTACAATAAGTACTACAATTTTGCAACCAGAACTATAGAAAGAAAAGAGGCTTGCTTTAAATAAAGAGTAGTTTAACAAAAGCAGCGATAGTCTGCCGCCTGATGTAGTTTCGTTTGTATTAGTTACTAAATAAGATAGAAACGCATAGTTGCTACCTTACTCAGTAACTGTCGCTTATAAATAGGTATATGTTTTTACCACTGCACCTAGCAAGGCAAGTTTCATTTTCATGGATATGGGTTTTAATTTGAGCCGGTAAAATAGCAGTTCAAACAAGGAAATGCAACTTTTGAATATCTGTTTTTAGAATATTAACGCGTATGAATAGTTGCTAATGAGCTATTGAGCTACCGTTTCACTTCTTTCTCATGTATTCTTTGATGCAATAAGTAGCACTTTTGTATCCTGATTTATAAATCCATTCCACCGCTTCACCTTTTGTTTTACATTCTTTTACAAAGCTCAACGTACCTGTTTCTTTATCAATAACGCTGTAAATAGCAAAATAGGTGGGTACATGAATAAATCCCATAACGAATGCCATATAGTGTCAGTTTTGTAGTAAGGCGTCGAAATATGATATATAACGGTTAACGTCTTTGCGTTGGGAGGGGATTTTATGATGTCCAGCCGGAACTGAAGCTGAATGTTGATCATCGCGCCGGAATTATAGCTGGTGGATGCAAATAGCTGATTATTCCAACGTCCAACCTACTGATGCCAACTGCTGTTGTGCGTTCGTTTTTCATTCTTCGAATAAATTACTTTGATTATCATTTTCCAAAATGTCCGGCGGAATTACTTCAAACACTTTTAAAGCTTCATAGGTTATAACAGGTTTCAAGGTGTTTGAGTTCGTTGTGTAGGTTATCTTCAAATCAACTTTTAAATAGTCATTTGGTTGAATGATTATTCTTCGATTATGATACTTGTCAAGCCACTCCTTATGCAGTATTTTCACTTCGATTTGTTTACCTTGTCTTATTAGCTTCCAACTTGCTTTCTCTGACAGGAGATCTAAAGACTTAACTTTTAAGGTTTCAATTCTATGTTGTTCTAATGTTTGTCCACCAAGCTCATATAACAATTTAGCCATATTAACTGTACTGTTCTTCCCAATACGAGCATTGCCAGCTTTTGATTTGTATTCGAAGTATTCGTCGTTTTTCAACTTTCGTCCTTCTATGCCCAATTCGTTTATGGCATTTAAGACGAAATAATTATTAATCTCTAA
>JAICHT010000096.1 GCA_025924755.1 Chitinophagaceae bacterium
AGCACCAGCTGGATGCAATCTCCGGCCCTACTACCGGCCCCACCTGGAGTATAGATGTGATAGATGGCGATCATGAAACCGGGTACGACACTTCTACGCCGGCAGCTATGGCCGGGTATCCGCATATTACTGTTCCTATGGGACAGGTTTTCGGTTTGCCTATCGGCTTATCTTTTTTTGGATCAGCCTATACTGAGCCTCAATTAATTAAAATTGCATATGCCTATGAGCAGGCTTCAAAGAAAAGAGAAATGCCTGGTTTCAAAAACCAGTTGTAAGCTGTATCCTTATAAGATTTAATATGCTATAGCTCCGGAACCTGAACCGGAGCTTTTTTATGCATGTAATTGTAAATAATTTTCGAGCTGTGCCAATAGTTGTATTTGATTTTCTGCCCGGTCTTTATTTTGTGACGGATAATTGATATGATAATAGTTATCCTTATTAAGATAATCGGCTAGAAAACGGATGGCCTGCATAAAAACCAAAACGGGCCCCGCAAAATGGATATTAGTTCTTTCTTGCGGGGTTAAGTGTGGCGCCATGGTATCTAAATACCCGCCAATGATAGCTTCATAAAAATCGGTGCGTATATGGAGTTGCGCTGCAGGTGCATCTTCAGAAATATCCGGAACCATCGAACGGATCATATCTCCAATATCAGAAAAAAAATAGCCGGGTTGTGTTGTGTCCAAATCAATAGGACATAGTACCGTATCCGTTTCTTTTTGAAATAATATATTCGCTATTTTACAATCGTGGTGCATAATGCGCAATGGAAAAGCCGCATTATCCTTTACTATTGTACGATACCAGTTTAGCAGGTATGTTCTTTTATTAACTTCATCAATTAACTGAGCCGCTTCTTTTTTCCGTTCCTCACCCGCTCCTTTCAAAGCTGTTTGAAATTGCTGAAAACGAAAATCGAGATCATGAAAATGAGGCAGAATAATATGCAATTCATTTGCCGGCATATCTACCAACCCCGAGGAAAATTGCGCAAAGCAGTTGGCCACAGTATACGCCTGCTGTGGCGTTTGTGCTATTGACGGAGAATAGGAATCTTTTATAAATTGAAAACAACGCCAGGATTGATTGGCCTCCTCGTAAAGCATATCACCATTATTGGCATATACCATTTGAGGCATTTGAAAACTATCTTTTAATGAAAGATGCTGTTGTATATGAAAATAATTTTGCTGAATATGCAAAGGGTTTTTAAATACATTGGTATTGATCTTTTGAAGAAAACAGGCAGTGCCGTCTTCTTTTAATACCCGGTAATTATAATTGATCAATCCGTTTGTTACGGGTTCTATTTGTTCATACCATTGCAGGCCAAAGGCTTTTAATACGTGTTCTGAAAGCATGTTTTTCTTACGTGCTAAATATTCTTTTAATATTCGTTCGTTAAAGCAAAATTATTCTTTGTAGTCATCCATTTGCCGCTGGTGAAATCCGGAAAATCAACGGTTTGGCTTCCCATCTCAATAGAACTTTCGCTTAGCGGAGTAATAGCACTCCAAGCAGCAGCATCATATACATCCATTGGAGTTGGCGTTTTCCGTTTGATGGATTCAATAAATGCCTGCAATACAAAAAAGTCCATACCACCATGTCCTGCACCTTCGGTGTCTTTGCTCCACCGTGCCCATAATGGGTGGTCATATTTATCTAAGTAGGATTGTGCCTCCTCCCATTGATCATTTTTTTGACTCACTCCTTCTATATACAAAGAATGGTTCACATCCATCCACAAACCATTAGTACCCTGCACCCGGAAGCCCAATGAATACGGACGTGGCGAACTGGTATCGTGTTGCAATAAAATTGTTTCGCCGTTAGCGCATTTGATATTGGTAGTTACTACGTCACCTAATTTAAATTCCACTTTTGCATTTGGATGATTTTCGCCGCCTTTTTTGACAATGTAATTATGCAGCCCTCTGGTTTTAGAAGAAAAAGAACAAAGCGATTGAAAACGGTTGCCCCGGTTAATATCAATCATCATAGCCAATGGACCTACACCGTGCGTTGGGTATAAATCGCCGTTGCGGTGCACCGAATGATTGGTACGCCAGCGGGCTTCTGAAAATGCTTTTTCACCAAACTCGACTCCGCTATTATATGCTGTTTTTCCGTCGTTCAATTTAACGCCACGCAGATCGTGCTGATAGCCGCCCTGCAAATGAATCAATTCTCCAAACATTCCTTTGCGCACCATATTCAATATGGCCATTACATCCCTCCGGTAGCACACGTTTTCCAACATCATCACATTGGCATTGTGTACCTCTGCTGCGTTTACAACATTCCAATGATCCTGCAAAGTGATACCTAATATAACTTCAGTGGCTACATATTTCAGGCCCGCCGATAAAGCATCCAGTATCATAGGCGTGTGCCATTCCCAGGGCGTAGCTATAATAATTCCATCTAAATTTTTTGTTTGTAAAAGATTACGATAGGCATAATTGTCTCCCGTAAAAACTTTAGGCATTGCCTTACCCGATTTTTGAATCAGGTCTTTACTCATTCCCAACATTCTGTCGTCTACATCACATATAGCCACTACTTCCACATCTTTCCTACGTAATAAATTTTCAAGATGGTTCTGACCACGAAGCCCTACTCCAATCACACCAATTTTTACAGGTGCTGCATCTTTCGTATCTAAGATATTAGTAGCTGGTAAAGCCAATCCTGCAAAAGCAATAGAGGTGTTTTTTACAAAATCTCTTCGGGTAATTGACATAGTATAAAACGTTTTTAATGGAGTAAAGATTATTGAAAAAGATCAGAATGTAAAAATTTTTCCGCCGGCGATCACTTCCTGTTTGTTTTCATCGAAAGTAACTTTTTCGCCGGTGCGGTAAGCCGCATTGGTCATGATGCCAGCTATAGCATGATGGTAGCCCGCTTCAATTGGTGCATTTGGCTGTTTGCGGCTGCGTACACATTCCATCCAGTTACGTACATGGGCCCTTGTTAACGGATCGGCACCGGTTTTAGCATCAGTAACGGCCTTTACGGCTAAATCATTCAAAGAAAGTTCCGGCAGTAAATTTGGTTTCATATTCATCTCGGCTGCGTATTGTGCTGTTAAACCTCCTTCGGGTGAAACTTTGTTGGTATCGAGGTTTAACGTGCCGCCATTTGAATAATAAATCTCTTTTACATCGCCGGCAGAATTGGTTTGCCTTGATGTAAATACTACCTGGAAGCCGGAAGAAGGATCATTCAATGGGCCATAGTCAAAAACAGCCGTTAAAGTATCGGCATTTTTCCGTCCGTCTTTCCATAAATAAATACCACCATTTACAGCTACACTGCGTGGATGTGGCAAGCCGCTAAACCAATGCACCGTATCAATCTGGTGGCACATCCACTGGCCGGGTATTCCTGATGAATAAGGCCAAAACAAACGATACTCCACGTACTTTCTTGCATCAAATGGTTCATAGGGCCTATTGATTAAAAAGCGTTTCCAATCCGTATCCTGTTCTTTGCATTGCGCTACCAGTGCAGGTCTGCGCCACCGGCCGGGCTGGTTTACATTCCACATCAGTTCTACCATTACTATTGGTCCAAACTTTCCGGATTTTATAAATTCATTGGCTGCCTGGTAGGTTGGGCCACTTCTTCTTTGCGAACCTACCTGCACAATTCGGTCGGTACTTCGTACGGCTTTTAGTACATCTTTGGCATCCTTCATGGTTTCTGCCAGCGGCTTTTCTGCATATACGTCCCGGCCTGCCTTTACCGCTTCTATGGTGTGATAGGCATGCTGAAAATCGGCGGTGCTAATCATTACTGCATCCACCTCTTTCGTATTGTATAATTCATCGTTATTGATGCAGGCTTTGATATCATGATTAAATTTTTGCTTCAAATATGCCTGCCCTTCTTCTCTCCGTTTTTTCCAAATATCCGACACGGCAATAATATCAAAATTCAACTCCTGGTTGGATGCTAAAAATGACGGCAGGTGTGCATCCCGGAAGCGATCTGAAAACCCAACGGTAGCAACATTTACCCGATCATTAGCTCCTAGTATCCGCCGGTAACTTTTAGCATTCAACCCCATGGTTCCTAATACTATTGAAGCGGAAGCCATGCCCGTGTTTTTAAGAAACTCTTTGCGTGTTTGAATAGTCATACAAGAGATTTTAGTTTTATTTCAACACTTTAATTTTAATGTTGCGGTAGGATACTTCGTTGCCATGATCCTGTAATAAAATATGACCGTCCTTCCATAATCCGTAGCCCGGCCAAATTTTAAATTTGCTGATGGCTACACGATCCATAAAGTCTTTAGAACCTTTTACATATTGCAATACTTTGTATCCGTTTAGCCAATGTTCTACATGATTATCCGGGTATACTAAAATCCGGGCACTGTTCCACTCTCCTATTTTCCTGAAGGCTGCAGGAATGCTATCTCTCGGAATTAAATCGTATAGAGAAGCCAATGTACGGTCGCCATTTTTGCCCAATTTAGCATCCGGATGCCGTTCATCGTCCAGCACCTGGTATTCCAATCCAATACCTGACTTTCCTTTGGAATCATAGGTTTCTTTCACAAAATATTTCACACCACTATTGGCGCCTTCGGTCAATTTAAAATCAAACTGCAATTCAAAAGCACTGTATTCATTATCCGTAATAATATCGCCACCCAAGCCTTCTTCCTGCCCGTTGGAAGAATGAATTGTAAGCGTTCCATCTTTAATTTCCCATCCTTTATCCGGAAAAGAAGTTTTGTAAATGCCACGCCACCCTGCAGATGTTTTTCCATTAAACAATAATTGATAGCCGTTTCTTTTTTCCTGCTGCGATAAATTATTCAACAGCATATTCTTTACAAAAATGGTATCGGGTGCCGAAGGTTTTACGTTTTGGGTTTGTATGCGTATATTTTTGAAGCGGATTTGTCGCCCCACTTCCGAAGGCTTTGAAATGGCATGTACCTGAAGCGCAATGATGCCTTTCTGTACCGCATCATCTACCAAATTAGCAGCAGGCATTCCATTGAGCCAGGTTCGTATAGAAGTGCCGATACATTCGATGCGGCAGCTGTTCCAGGCTTTATGTTTGAAAACTTTTTTTGCTGCCGGATTATATTCCAGGGGATACAACCACTGCCTTCCGGCTTCATCATAAATACCACCACTCCACGCACGGGCAGAAGGATCAATTTCATATTGATATCCATGCACTCGTCCGTTTTGAAAGTCAGGCGTACTCTGGCTTCTAAACTGCACACCGGAGTTCATGCTATCATCTACTTTAAACTGAAACTCTAAAATAAAGTTGCCATAATCTTTATCAGTAGCTAAAAAAGAATTTGGAGAGTTTAGTACAGTAGTGCCCACTATTTCACCATTGCTTACGGTATAAGTTGCAGTGCCATTCAGTTGCTTCCAGCCGGTTAAATCTTTTCCGTTAAAAAGCGAAGTCCATTTTGTTTGTGCAAAGGTGGTTGAAGAAAAAAGTGTAAAAAAAAGAACACTATAGAAATAGTTCATATTGATATGATGTTAGTTGAATACAATCGTTTCATCGTACAAAACAGTACTTATTAAATACTATGGGATTATTAAATGAATATAATCAAAACTGAGAAATCTTATTCAAAAATGAATAAAGGAAAAGATAATTGCTGGTTAGTAAAAAACTTATTGCCTGCATACTTCAGCGCTTTACAGATGCAGCTATATTAATTTAATTGTTTGATGTAACCTCCTGCATTTCCACTTTCAGTTTATTCCATTTAGGAAGTAACTGCATCCATAACTTTTGTGCATCTCCGGCAGCAACTATGGCCTGAGTAGTAGGCGGCATATCGCTTTCCTGTAAACTGTTGAAAACGGCAGTCACCATATTGTTCAGCATTTGCAGACTGATCGCTTTTTTATTGTCTGGATTTCCCATCAGTGTATCCATTTCTGTTTGCAGGCTGTGTAATTTACCTCCTTGATTATTTGAAGCAGCCGCAAGCTGTTTTGCTGCATTTATCTTATTAGTGGCATCAAGTATCTCTTTACGAATTTGATACATTTTCAAAGAAAGGTCGTGTTGCTTTCGTAAATCTGTTACAGACGTTTTTACCCGCGGATCCATCTTTACAAGTAAGGGTTGTGAATAGATTTTTCCATCAACAGTAAGTGTAATAGTATAAGTGCCGGGCATTACCCACGGAGCCGTGAAATTTGGCGCTGTATTTTTATAAATGGCAGCAATGGGATAGGAAGGCGGCAAATTGAGCGGGGTGTAATGCATATCCCACAAAAAACGGTGAGAGCCGGCTTCAGTAACCAATACTTGCTGCGGCCGAATCCAGAATAGCGGAATATCCACATCGGGGATTTTATATAAAGTGTCCTTGCTGCTGTAATGCCTTATCAAATTTCCTTTAGCATCCATAATATCAAGCTTTACTTCGCCGCTTGCTTTCTCATTTAAATAATAATCAATAATAGCTCCGTCGGGCGGATTTTGCCCCGCCGGTTCATCTGGCGGCAGAGGCGTATCCGTATTCATATTCCATCTTACCCGAACAGCATTTTCCGGGTTGAATAAAACAGAATGCCCGGCTGCTTCATTAGTAATTTGACGAAGCGGAGTAATATCATCCAGTATCCAAAAGCCTCTTCCATGTGTGGCTACTACCAGGTCATTATCTTTTATGATAACATCGCGGATGGATGTGGCCGGCATATTTAAACGCATAGGTTGCCAATGAGTTCCGTCGTCAAACGAAACATATACTGAAGTTTCAGAAGCAGCAAATAACAACCCTTTTCTTTTAGGATCTTCCCGAACAGCGTTGATAGGATCATCCGGCAAACCAGTTATAATCTTTGTCCAGTGCGTACCTCCATCAACTGTTTTAAAAATATAAGGGTGCCGGTCATCGCACCGCATTCTGTTTACAGCTGCATAAGCCGTATTTATATCAAAATGGCTGGCATCTATTAAAGAAATTTTACTCCAGGAAGTAATATCAGGAGGTGTTTTATTTTGCCAGGTTTTACCACCGTCTTTTGTAAGCTGTATAAAGCCATCATCGGTTCCGCACCATATGGTATTGATATTTTTAGATGAAGGCGCTACGGTATATATCACGCCACGCCGAGGCATTTTTTTTAATTCATCCGTATGGTATATACCTACGCTTGCTGGTACATCCCAGCTTTCTCTTGACAAATCCGGACTGATCACCTGCCAGTTGCTTCCGCCATCCGTGGTTTTAAATAACACGTTACCCGCATAATATAATGTCTTTGGATTTACAGGTGAAAAGATAACCGGTTCGGTACGTACAAAACGATAATTACCATTTCGCATGATGCTGGGCGTTATATTCTGTACCTGTCCGGTGAGCTTATTATATTTAGTGATTTTACCACCATAAATAATATTGGGATTCAGCGGATCGGGTGCCACGTATCCATATTCTTCTGCGCCTACCGGGTGCCAGTCTCTAAACGTAATTTCGCCATCGTTTCCCTTCGATGCAATACCCACAGAGCCGCTTTCCTGCTGGCCGCCATATACATTATATGGAAATGCATTATCGGCAGTAACATGGTAAATCTGTGCGGTAGGCTGATTGTACCAGGAGCTCCAGGTATCGCCGCCATTTACACTAATAGTAGCGCCCTGGTCGCCGGTTACCAGCAGTATTTTTGTGTCTATTGGATTGATCCAAATATTTTGATAGTCATCACCGCCGGGAGCACCACGAATACCCTTCCAGGTTTTACCACCATCAGCAGAGCGCCACACCACAATACTGGTGCTATAAACCACTTCGGGATTTTTTGCATCTACCATTATTTCAGGCACGTCTCCGCCTCCAATTCTCGCTTCCGGCCGGCCATCGTCAGATATGGCCTGCCAGTTTTCTCCTCCATCATTGGAGCGGTAAATGCCCATTCCTTTTCCTGTACCATAGTCATTCGGTTCTGAAGTACCTATGGCCGCATATACTATATTAGGAGTAGAAGGGGCTATGGCAATATGCGCCTGCACCATATCATCCGGAAAATCTTTAGACAGTTTTTTCCAGGTACTGCCACCGTCTGTTGATTTATAAATGCCCCCGTTTTTACCTTCCCATGTACCGTTTTCCCAAGGCCCTTCCCGCGATTCCCACAAGGTGGCAAAAACAATATTGGGATTAGCAGGATCTATCGTCACATCGTCGCCGCCGGTGTTTTCATCAAGGTATAGTACCTTTTCAAACGATTTTCCACCATCCAGCGAACGAAAGATTCCCCGCTCGATATTAGGGCCATATGGATGCCCCAGAACTGCTACAAAAATCCGGTCCGGGTTTTTAGGATCTACTGCAATTTTAGGAATTTGCTGTCCGTCCTGCAAACCCAGGTGCGTCCATGTTTTGCCTGCATTGATTGATTTATAAATTCCGTTGCCGGTAGAAAGGTCGGGGCGATGCAATCCTTCGCCGCTTCCCACGTATATAATATCAGGATTGGAGGGCGCTATTGCTATGGTTCCAATAGAACCTGTAGGCTGGTCATCAAAGATGGGAAACCAGGTGCGACCATAATCGGTAGTTTTCCAAACACCCCCGTTATTTACACCAATATAAAACACATTGGGTTGTTGCGGAACTCCCGCCGCGCCTACTGTTCTGCCTCCGCGATACGGGCCAATGCTTCGCCATTGCAACGAATTAAAAAGCGAAGTATCGAAAGGTTGTGCATTGGCATTATTTAATAATAAAACTGAAGTAAAAACAAATAACAGCAGAAAGGATTTGCGTAAAATAGAACCGTACATAGTAAGTATAAATGTTTTAGATCCGCTTGAAGTTAAACTAAAACAGGTACTATAAAAAACGGCTGCTATTTTATATTCATTACTTTCTCTATTGTTGTATGGCGCCCGTATTGCTGGAATCAGGTGGCATTACCGATGCCTGTTGTTTTGCTTTTTTTCTGAAAAATCCTCTTAGTAAAAAATTGTGTTGAAGTGCCTCCATATTATCATCCAGCTTTTTGGTGCCGGACTGCAAATTGGAAAGGGTGCTCTTTAAGTTGGCAGCAGCCTGCTTATCGTGCAACAACGTACCGATGGGGCCATTGGTTGTATTGATATCGTTCGTAGCCGTTTTTAAATTATTGGTGATTTCTGTGGCAGTATTGGCGGCCTGTTGTAATTGTGCCATAGTGCTTCGGATATTGCTGAAAACCACGGTATCTGTAACCAGATTATTGGCCAACGTTCCTTTATTATTCAGCTTTGATGCATATACCGAAAAAGTGTTGGTTAACCGTTCTGTATTTAGTGAAGCCTTTTTTAATATAGCAATCGTAGACTGAAGGCTTTGCATAAGCGATTCATCGGTCAACAGTTTTCCCAGGGTTCCTTGCCCTTCCGCAATTTTGCTGCTGATGTTTTTGAAATTATCGGTAATGCTTAAAATATTGCGGTTATTTTTTTGCAGGGTATCCATCATATCATCCATACTCATGGAGCTTTCTACTTTCAGCACATCTCCCTGCGTTACTGCTGCCACCTGTGGCGATCCGCCATATATCACAATGATTTTATTACCAATCAATCCATCCGAACCTATTTTTGCTTTTGCATCTTTATGTATAAAACGGCGGGACTGCTGTTCTACACTCATATCTACCTGCACCTTTGCATTTCCATACAGGCTTATTTTTTTAACCGTACCTATTTTAACGCCGGAGAACCAGATGTTGTTGCCTGCCTGAAGACCACCTACATCATCAAAAACGGCACTTATGTTTAGCGATTTTTCGAAGGTTTTGTGCTGACCACCCAGTGTAAGCACGCCCACCACAAAAATGAGCAGCCCCAGAAAAATAAAAATTCCTACTGTGATAGCCCGTTTATTTTTTGTTGACTTCATCTGTTATTGTATAAAATTATAATCGAAAAAACTTTTTATCCTTTCATCATTTGAATCAAAAACTTCATCAAAAGTGCCTTGCCTTACAAATTTTCCATCCAGCAACATGGCCACCCGGTTGCCCGTACTTTTGGCGCAGGTTAAATCGTGCGTTATAATAATGGAGCTGGTATTAAACTTTTGCTGTACTTCATTAATCAGGCTGTTGATCTCAATACAGGTTATCGGGTCCAACCCCGCTGTAGGCTCGTCATACAGCATAATTTCCGGCCTTAATATAAGGGTACGGGCAATACCAATCCGCTTGCGTTGCCCGCCCGAAAGCTCTGAAGGCATTTGATCGATGGTTTGTGATAAACCAACAGCATCCAGTACCCTTTCTACCGACTGGTTGACCTCCTGCCTGCTTAAATTTTTCATATTTCGCACCAGCGGAAACTCCAGGTTCTCCCCTACAGTCATGCTATCATACAAAGCACTGTTTTGAAAAGAAAACCCGATTTTCAGGCGCAGCGCCCTTAGTTCTATTTCGTTTAATTTATCCACTTCTACGCCTAATACATTTACTATGCCTTTATCGGGTTTTAACAGGCCGCTTATAATTTTAATTAAAACCGATTTCCCGGTACCCGACCGTCCAAGCACCACTACATTTTCGCCTTTATATACATCAAGACTTATACCTTGCAGCACATGGTTGCTTCCGAAAGATTTATAGAGGTTGCGAATTGAAATCACTGCCTCATTTTTAGCGATTGCCGGTTTTTGATTTTCCATTTTGCTGATTAACTATACCGCATCCAGTTCGTTATCTGAACAATAATAATTTCTTCAATAAATATTAAAAACATCGAAAGTACTACCGAGGAGTTGGCAGCCCTGCCCACACCTACCGTTCCCTGTGAAGCATTATAGCCTTTATAACATCCTACTATGCCTATCGTAAAGCCATAAACCGTGGCTTTAATTAAAGACGAAAAGATATCGAGAAATGTAATTTTTTCGAATGCCTTTTCAAAAAATGTTACGAGGCTGGTAAGTTCATTATGATTTACATCCAAAAAAGAACCCATCATGGCTACAAAGGCCGTATACATCATTAATATAGGAAGCGTGATAGTAGTGGCTACAACCCGGGTTACTATTAAATATTTAAATGGGTTAATAGCCGATACTTCCATAGCGTCGATTTGTTCGGTAACTCTCATGGAGCCTAATTCCGCGCCGATATTAGAGCCCACCTTTCCGGCACTGATCAAAGCAGTAACGAGGGGCGCCAATGCCCGTAATATGGCGATGGCGACCAGAGATGGCAACCAGGAAGCGGCTCCAAATTCTGACAAAGATGGCCGTGATTGCTTTGTAAATACCAGCCCGGTAATAAAGCCGGTTAATGTAATAAGGGGCAGCGATTTGTTGCCTACTTCGTAACATTGGTGTACAATTTCCCTAAATTCAAATGGCGGCCTGAACAATTCTTTAAAAAAAAGAAGCAGGAACTTGAACCCACTATAAAAATCCAGGAAAAACTGATCCACCCCTTTTGAAACAACATATCTTCTTACCTGGCTGTCATTCGATTCCATTTATTTTAATTTATATCAATAATGTAAAGCAAACCAAAAGTAAAAACAACAATTATGCAACTTACGATTCCTTTTTAAGTTTACAGCTTTACAGAAAAGATTACATACTAAGTTAAAATAACCGTCCAGTTTATCAATAAGAATTTATGGGGTTTAAAATAAGTGAAATTGCGCCAAAACTGGCACCGGACACAGGATC